>CAYFSB010000028.1:0-11158 GCA_964345655.1 uncultured Oscillospiraceae bacterium | reverse complement strand
GCGAGCGTCCTGCCCTGATCCGGACCGGCCGACGCCCGGCGGGTGCCCAGATGGGAGTGATAATCCACACCGAAGAATACGTCCAGCACCACGTCCCGCCGTGATACGGCGCCAAAGAAACCGCCCATTATGCGAAGAACAGCTCTGAGAGCGCCATGGGCTCAATGTATTTGCCGTCTTTGTACACTCTCATGTTGCCGGAGGCTATCTCGTCTATGAGGATGACCTCATCTCCCTCATAGCCAAACTCAAACTTTATATCATAAAGCTCAAGACCGCGATTGGAGAGTTCATCGGCGACTATTGCGGTGATGCGCTGGGTCTGCTCCTTGAGAGAATCGTACTGCTCACTTGTCATGACCTTCAGGTCAATGAGTCCGTCCTTTGTCACCAGGGGATCGCCCTTGGCGTCGTCCTTGAAGGTGGTCTCCACATAGTAGGGCAGCTCCGCGCCCTCTTCTATATAGTCGCCGTAGCGGCGGAAAAAGCTGCCCACCGCCCGGCGGCGGCAGATGACCTCGAGACCATGGCCGAAAACGCGGGCGGGGAGCACCTCCATGGTGCACTCATCCAGATCGGCAGAGACATAGTGGGTGCGAATGCCTGCCTCGCGGAGTTTCTCAAAGAAATATATGGACATGCGCAGGTTTATGCGGCTTACGCCTTCAATTGTGAGACCTACAGAATTTTCACCCGGATCAAATTTGCCGTCTTTTCCGGTGCAGTCGTCCTTGAACTTGAGCAGGTAGTTGCCGTTGTCCAGTGCGTATACATCCTTGGTCTTTCCGGTATAAACGTGTTTCATAGTATGCCTCCAAAATATAATTAAATTTGAATCAGTCATTATTGAGCTTTCTGTCTTTTTCAAGGGCCTCTTCTGTACCGCGTCTGCGGAAGGACTCAAGCTTTTCGGCAAGGCC
This sequence comes from uncultured Oscillospiraceae bacterium, assembly GCA_964345655.1. Classification (GTDB taxonomy): domain Bacteria; phylum Bacillota; class Clostridia; order Oscillospirales; family Oscillospiraceae; genus Limivicinus. The sequence goes on along the minus strand of CAYFSB010000028.1, from coordinate 10,238 downwards.
GTCATCGCTGAGTGAGAGTATCTCAACAGCGAGAATGGCAGCATTTTTAGCCCCGTCAATGGCGACGGTGGCAACCGGGATGCCGGATGGCATCTGCACCGTCGACAGGAGAGCGTCCAAGCCGCCAAGCTGAGAAGATTTTATGGGTATGCCTATAACAGGCAGGGTGGTTCCGGCGGCAAGAGCGCCGGCCAGATGCGCCGCCATTCCTGCGGCGGCGATAATTACGCCAAAGCCTCTGGCTCTGGCAGAGGTGGAAAAGTCTCTGGCCTCCGCAGGCGTGCGGTGGGCAGAGTAGATGTGCATCTCGCAGGGGACGCCAAACTCGCCGAGCACATCGGCGGCTTTCTGAACTACCGGCAGGTCACTGTCGCTGCCCATGATCAAAGCAACTTTCTTCACGGCAAAACCTCCTCAAATGTGGAGCAAAAAACAAAAAGGGCGCACTCCACACTTGGTCAAGTATTGAGTACGCCCAGACGGTCGGCAGTTTCCGGTAAATTGGTCCATGTGGTGCTCCACTTAAAACCGTCAGAGCCAAAATACCTTATATTTAATTTCCAATCTAAAGATAACATGGACTCAACAGGAATGTCAAGCTCTTAGAATTCTGAGCTGAGACATTTTTCACAAATTTATGACGGAAATTTTGTGCATATTTACGGGATGCTCAAATTTTACTCTCTTGACAAGCCCGGATAAGGATACTTATAATGCTGTAAAAGAGAGTTCGGGGGATAGAGATATGCTGACTCCAAACGAGTTTATTGAGAGTTATTCCAATATCGGCGCCGCCAAGGCCAGAGCTTCAGCACTTCGGCTTTTGCTACTGGGCGTGCTGGCGGGCTTCTTCATCGCCATGGCCGGGGCTGCCACAAACACTGCCGCCCACAGCATAGCCAATGTCTCTGCGGCAAAAATCATATGCGGACTGCTCTTCCCATTCGGCCTTATAATGGTGGTGTTCACCGGGGCGGAGCTTTTACGGGCAACTGTCTGATATGCATCTCGGTGCTTGAAAAACGCGCAGGGCTTATGGGGCTGCTGAGAAACCTCAGTATAGTGTATGTGGGGAATTTTATCGGCTCGCTGCTTACAGCGGCGGCCTGTGCCTATTCAGGACAGCTGGATATGTCCTCCGGGGCGCTGGCGGTGTTCACAATAAAGCTGGCCGCGGCAAAGTGCTCATTGAGATTCGGCAAGGCGGTAATACTGGGTATAATGTGCAATATACTGGTCTGTACATCTGTGGCATGCGCCCTCTGCGCAAAGAGTTTGCCGGGCCGCGCCATAGGGGCGCATCTGCCCACTTGCTTTTTTGTGATCTGCGGATTTGAACACTGTATCGCCAATATGTATTACATACCTGCCGGCCTTATGGCGCTGCAGTGCCCAAATATGCCGCGCTTGCGGCGGAGGCCGGACTGGATGTGAGCGCCCTGACCTGGGGCGGATTTCTGCTGAATAATCTGCTGCCTGTGACATTGGGAAATATTATCGGCGGGGCAGGACTTGCCGCGCTTTTGTGGGTCTGCCACAGAAGCGGAAAGGAAAAGAAATGAAAGAGAGCTTTGCGGATAAAAGCTGCCGGGACTTCGGCGCAATGCTGGCGTCCTCCGCACCTGTACCCGGCGGGGGAGGCGCGGCGGCCCTTATGGGCGCGTTGGGCGCGGCGCTGTGCGCCATGGCGGGAAATCTCACCCTGGGGAAGAAGAAATACGAAAATGTCGCCGGGGAAGTGGAGAAGATAATCACAGCTTCCGAAGAGCTCAGACTGAGACTTATGCAGCTGATAGACGAGGATGCCTCCGCTTTCGAGACGCTGTGGAGAGCATACTTCATAAAGGCTGACCGGCCTGAGCGGGAGCAGATATTGACAGACACCTCCCTTGCCGCCTGCCGGGCGCCGATGGAAATGCTGGATTGCTGCTGCAGGACGGCGGAGCTTTTGGAGAGAATGCTGGCCATAGGCAACAGCGCGCTCATATCAGATGTGGGCTGCGGCGCGGCCGCCTGCGCGGGGGCGATGGAGTCCTCCGCCATGAATGTGCTGGTGAACACAAGGCTTTGCCGGGGAAATACCGAGGCCGAGAGCTTAAATGAGGATGTAAAGCAAAGACTCAAAACATATATGCCGAGAGTCCAAACGCTTATTTCGTCAACAATGGAATATTTGGAGAAGTGATGGCTTTGATATTAAACGGTGCGCCGGTGGCGAAAAAAATTACAGATGGACTTCACCTACAGGTGCAGGCGCTGAGAGACAAGGGGGTGCAGCCCTGCCTTGCCATAGTGCGCGTGGGGGATAACGGCAGTGATTTGGCTTATGAGCGCTCAACCAGGAAGCGCTGTGCGGGACTTGATATTCAGGTGGAGGGCTTTGCGCTTTCGGCGGATGTCAGGCAGTCAGAGCTTGTGCGACTGATAGAAGAAATAAATATGGACAGCGGCATCCACGGCTGCATGATACTCCGGCCTCTGCCGGCAGCACTGGATGAGGATGCGGTGTGTCAGGCGCTTTTGCCGGAAAAGGACGTGGACGGCATAACCGCAAGGTCGCTTTACGGCGTGTTTTCAGGCCGGGGCGGGGGCTTCCCACCATGTACAGCGCAGGCCTGCGTGGAGCTGCTGGAATATTACGGTGTGGAGCTGGCCGGGGCGCGGGCAGCGGTGATAGGCAGAAGCCTTGTAGTGGGAAAACCTCTCGCAATGCTCCTTCAGGGGAGAAATGCCACCGTTACAATGTGCCACAGCAAGACCAGGGCTTTGGCCGGCCTCTGCCGGGAGCAGGATATAATTATCGCTGCGGCAGGCTGCGCCGGAATGATAGATGCAGGCTATATACGGCCCGGCCAGATCGTGCTGGACGTAGGGATAAATCTTGACGGCAGCGGGCACATCTGCGGGGATGTGGATTTTAAGGCTGTGGAGCCTGTAGTGCAGGGCATCAGCCCGGTGCCCGGCGGGGTTGGCGCCATTACCACCGCCATACTTGCCCGGCATCTTGTTCAGGCCGCGCAGACGTGGTATAATACAGTAAAAGAGTAAATGTCAGAGTAGGAGCAGCGCGTTAAGTGCCGTGGGATGGGAAGTTGTCCACGGACGAAACCTTAGTGTGCGGTGCTGTCTCCGCTTCCGCTGCCACTTGAGGAACGGCTCCTTTCGTGGCAACCGTCACGAGAGGAGTTTTTTATATGAAAACAAAAAAGATCGCCGTGGACGCTATTCTTGTGGCAATGTGCGCCGTGCTGGGCGCCGTATCTCTGGATTTTGGAAACCTGAAGATAAGCTTTGAGAGTCTGCCTGTGCTGTTGGGCGCGCTGATGTTTGGCCCGCTGGACGGCTTTGCCATAGGCGGTATGGGTACTCTTATCTATCAGTTTCTCCGCTACGGGGTGACAGTCACGACTCCGCTGTGGATTTTGCCCTATGCCCTCTGCGGGGCGCTGGTGGGCTGGTACGCTAAAAGGCAGGGCTTTTTGCTCAGCGGAAAGCAGCTTGCAGTTTCGGTGTTCTCAGCATCCATCCTCATTTTCCTGCTGAACACGGGTGTGCTGTATGTGGACAGCATTGTGTATGGATACTATTCCGCCGTATACATTTTCGGCAGCCTGATACCCCGGTTTCTTATAAGCCTTGTAAAAGCTGCGGCGTTTACCGCTGTCTTGCCCTCGCTTATGCGTACGGCGGACAGAGCACTGCACTGAGCCATGGATAAGACCATACAGAGAAAACAGGCGCTGGCTGCCCGCCGGAGTCTCACATGTGAACAGCGCCGGGAGAAAAGCGCCCTTATCTGCGAGAAACTTCTCGCGCTGCGGGAGCTTTCAGACGCGAAGACGGTTTTTTCATACATGGCCCTGGGCGACGAGGCGGAGCTGTCCGCGCTCCACACTGCCCTCGCGGCGACAGGAGTGCGCCTTGCCTTCCCGGTCAGCGGGGCAAAGGGGATAATGGAGGCCAGAATTCCATGCTCGCCAAATTGCTGGAAAAAGGGGAGACTTGGTATAGCAGAGCCGGACGTGGATGCTTCAACGCTGGTTTTGCCGGAGGAGATAGACCTGGTGATTGCCCCATGCGTGGCCTTTGACCGGAGCTGTATGCGGCTGGGTCACGGGGCGGGCTATTACGACAGATATCTGACTCAGTGCAAAAATGCCCTGACAATTACAGCCGCCTTTGAGATCCAGCGGCTTGACGCAATAGTCCGGAACCAGTACGACATGAGCACCTGCATGGTTGTTACGGAAGAGGCTGTATACAGAAGGACCTGAGGCCCCTGCAAAACAGAATAAAGAAAATAAGATGCCATTCTCAGCGCACATGCCGAGGATGACATCTTTTTTCGTGTTTTATGGACAGTTATTCTTCGTTTTCAATCTGTATCTGGCACATTTTCATGGCGTCCAGCGCGGTCTTATGGCTCTGAGGCGTTACTCCGGCACAGCAGGCGGCGTCGACCTTTATGGGCACCTCCGGCAAAAACGCCTTTAACAGCAGGGCGTTGGATATGACGCAGATGTCGGTGCAGAGGCCAATCAGACACACGCTTCCAATGTGTTCCCTGCGGTTCATCTCCATGAGCAGTTCCCCCAGCTCCTTGGAGCCGAAGCTGGGCTTGTCCATAGGCGCCTGAGTACACAGCGCTTTCAGCTCAGAGCATATCTCCCAACCGTGGCTGCCCTTTATGCAGTGGGCTACAGGTAGCTTCTGCCCCTCCTGAGTCTTCAGATAGTCTTCATGATGGGTATCTCTTGTGAAAAGCACTCTCCCCTCAAAGCCGCGTATTTTCTCCGCGACTTTGGGGACTATGGCCTGGGCCTCCGGAGTGCCGAGCGCGCCGTCTATAAAGTCATTTTGCATGTCAACTACTACAAGCACGTCTTTCATAAGCATAACCCCCAAAGCTCAGTACCGTTTCTTGTTCCTGACGATCTCTATCCAGTAGCCGTCAGGGTCCTCAATAAAATAGACCTTCATGTCGGGGTTATCCATACAGATGCAGCCCATAGCGGCGTGCTTTGCGTGGGCTGCGTCAATATCGTCCACGGCAAAGGCCAGGTGGAATTCAGCCTCGCCCAGATCATACGGCTCCGTTCTGTCCTTGAGCAGCGTCAGCTCCAGTGTGAAATCGCTCTCTCCGTCGCCCAGAAAGACCAGATGAAAGCTGCCGTCCGCCGCGTCCTTCTCACGCACCGGCTTCAGTCCCAGCGCCTCCTCATAAAACTTGAGACTGCGCTCCATTTCCAGAACATTGAAATTGAAATGATTGAATTTAAACATGGTTTACCCTCCTGTAACTTGGATTTGAGCATATTATAAACCGCCCCCAAGGGGGCGGTCAAGAGATTTACAGTTCGATTATTCTGCTCGCCTCATCAGGGTCATGGTTTGCGATGCTCCCCAGGCAGTCCGGAGACAGGCTCATCTCCCGCACCCATTCCAGAGACTTCTTCTGCCATACCGGGTTAAACCCGAAACCGGGGATGAGCAGTTCCTGCCATGAGCGGCGGGAAAAAGCGGCGTCCGAGGACAGAAGCAGGTATTTGCCATTATTATATATGAGTACGGCGAACATACCGTCGGTATGGCCCGGCAGATTTACAAGCACAATGCTCCCGTCGCCAAAAAGGTCGTAGGACCAGCGGTTGGGGCCAATGGGCGTGCCCTTGTACCAGAAGACCTCAATGGGGTAGTCGGCCCAAAGCTGCTGCGGCTGGCGCAGTCTGTTCACTGTGCGCACCGCCCACCAGCGCTCCTCCTCAGCGGCCAGTATTCGCCCGGCACCGGTCAGATGCCGCAGACCGCATATGTGGTCCGGGTCAAAATGGGTGAGAAGAACACAGCTTATATCCTCCGGCTTTATGCCAAGCGCGGCCAGCTGCTCGTCCACAGCCTGACCCAGTGGGAGGCGGGGTCGGTAAAAGGCGGCCAGCTGCGGAGGCAAAAGCTTTCCCACAGCGCGACTGTCATACACGCCATCCGGGCTTATCTCACGGCACCAGCCGGTGTCCACCAGCACAAGCCCCCTGGAGTGCTCGATAAGATATGCCGAGACGGGCAGCTCTATTCTGGCGGCGGCCCCTGTGAGTACGCCGGAGGCGGTGTTCAAAAGCCTGCCTCTGCCTCCGAATGGAACCTGGGGCGAGACGCTTATCGAACCGCAGTGCAGCACATGTATCCTGATCATATTGTTCTGCCGCATATTACCACTCCATAAAATTATCCTGACCAATTGGTCAGGATAATGCTACCATTTTAAACCTCAAAAGTCAACAGCTGCCGTGTCTATCTGACAGATTCATCAGGCAGCCCAGAATGTTGCTGTTTATTCCGCCTGTGAGAGCCCGGTTGTAGTTGCATATAAAGGTGCCGGCGATGAGTATCATCATGGCCTCCGCCTCCTGCGGTCCGACCAGCGGACCGTAAATTTTCACAAGGCACTGCTCCATGATTTCCCGCCACTGGGAAAACTCATCCATGACAAGCTTTTCGATCTCCGCGTCATAGCGGGCCAGCACATAGGTTTGGGTCGTGGCGTTTGGGCGCATCCCGCCGTCCCGCCCGCCGGCCACATATTCCATGAAGGCGTTCATGTAGTCAAGGTTTGAGCCATAGTCTTCGCGTGGGTGCTCATCAAACCAGGCCACGCATTTTTCCGTCATATAGTCTCTGGTGTAGCGGACATAGCTGAGTACCAGTTCGTGCTTGTTTTTAAAATAGTACAGCAGCTTTGAGTGGGACATGCCTGCCTTCTCGGCTATATCCCGCAGAGGTATCTGGGTCAGCGGCTTTTCCTGAATACACAGCTGAAAAGCGTCCAGTATATGACTGCGCATTTTGTCATGGTCGATTATGGCTGGCATGGCGGCCTCCGGTAATAAGAATACACTGAGTATAGCATGTGCGCAGAAAAAAGTACAGACCCGGCGGCGCAGAGTATAAAACAATAAGACAGCAGAGAAACAGAAAATCCTGAGCGCAGCAAGAAATTATTTCCCGGCGGAGGCCGTATCACTGTAAAGCTTTCGGAGGACACCGTCGGCGCGTAAACCGGCGGGCAGGTCGTCCGGCACAGGCTCGGTGTTAAAGCCCAGAACATCCAGCGTGTCGGCATCAACGTAACAGTCGTACTTCAGCCAGTCGGTGCGGAAGGCTATCTCAAACAGTTCATCCTCGCGGCAGATGAATGCGCATTGTACCTGCTCATTATCAAGCCCCGCATAATTCAGCGCTGCGGCAATAGCCGCGGTGGGGAAATGGTATTTTTCAGTGTTCATGTCAGGTTCCTTTCTATAAACTGGCACAGGCCGCAGGAATACTACAATTAGATCGTATACTCTGCGGCCTGCTGTTTTTTCCTGCAGACGGAGCGCCAATGGGGGGGGGTAGGCGCTCCGCGCCCCCTGATTACAGGGGATGAAAGGGGATATTGCCCTGCCTGATGCGGCAAAAGCGCGCGGGCAGAATCAATACACAGGGATATGGGGGACAGCGGACATACTGCCGCCTGTCAAAAATCAAAGTATTTGTTGGCCCAGGCTCCCCAGGCCTCCGCCCAGTCTTCCCAGCTTCCGGCGTAATCCTGAGCCCAGGCCTCTACCTGGTCCGCGTGGTCTATAGCCCAGGCCTCCCAGTCACCGGAATACTGCTCAGCCCACGCCTCCCATTCGTCAGAATGGGATTTTGCCCATTCCTCCCATTGGTCGGAGTACTGTTCCGCCAGAGCCTCTATTGCGTCGGGAAGTCGGCGGGAGACCGAGATTATCTCGCCAGTGGCGGCATCAATATCATATTCATATTGGCACCTGCCTGCCTCAAACTCCACGTCGTACACCATTGCGCCGTTTTCAATGTCATATTCGGCCTTGGCATTGGAAATGTCCGCAAGGCTGAGTCCCGCATCGGTCAGGGCCATACTGATGGCGCTGTCATGTCCGATGTATTTTTTGTCGCTGGCTGAGCCCTGTGCGCTTATGCCGCCAATGGGCAGGGAGATGCTGCTTCGGATAAGGTTCAGATCATTTATGTTCAGGCCTGCCAGCGCCTCAAAGCTGTAGCGGGGGTCACTCGCAGCTATGTTCTCAATAAGCTGGGCTTTTCCCACGCTTATGCCGTATTCTGCGGCCAGAGTCTTAAGCTCCTTGTCGTTTGTGACCACCTGGCTGAGTACCGAGCCGGAGAAGCTGCCGGTCTGCAGCTGCTTATTCACATCTGCGCTGAGTTTCAGCTCCAGCGCGGCGGCGGTATCCGCGTTTTTGCTGTCCACACTCACAAGGATGGAGTTAGACATTTCGCTGAGATATCCGTTGCGGAGCATGGAGCCTATGAGGGCATTGACTGTCACATCAATGCTGCTGCCTTCAAAATCCATGTCGCCTATAACTGTTATGCCGTCGTCGTTCAGGCCGGTCACGGATATGACCTTTTCGCTGCGGTTTGCTTTTATCTCAATGCTTGGGTTTACATCCAACGACACCACGTACCCCGGGGTATGGGACAGACTATAGCATGCTATACCGGTCGTGCTGCCTATCAGCAGGACCAGTGCGGCGGCTATACCGGCGGCTGTGCGCCAGAAGGCTTTTCTGCTTCTGTTATTAATGACTATCACATTTCCTTTCTGTTCGCGGCAATCGGAGAGAACAGAATTCAGAACGTCCGGCGTGGCACGTTCAAATGCGCGCTCGACCTGTCGGTCCAGCTGATTGTCATTCATGATAAACTCTCCTTCTCCAAAACAATTTTCATTTTTTTCACTGCTCTTGAGGCCACCGCGTGCAGCATCAGAATTCTGCGTTCTTCACCGCCAAGCTGGAGCATACAGGTGCGTATTGTGAGCCGGTCGTCCTCAGACAGCGTGTCGTTTTGCTGTAAAAACCGGTCCCAATCCTCCTCTGGAATATCCGTTGTATGGCTGCGGGTCTGAATGGTTCTGAAGCAAAGATTGCGGGCGATGGTCAATATCCATGCCATGGGTTTGCCGGAACTGATGTATGAGGATGCGGAGCTAAATATGTTAACGTAACAGTCGTGCAGCGTATCCTCCGCGTCCTGACTGCTTTTGAGCACTGAGAGCGCATAGGCATAGACGGAGCTGCAGGTGGCCCGGTAGAGCTTCTCGAAAGAGTCTCTGTCGCCTCTTGCTGTGCCTGCAATATATTCGTCCAGCATTTTTGGGTCCCTGCCGGTCCGCTCATTTACTGACGTCCTGTAAATGACAGACATTGCATCACTCCTTTTACTTCTGTGTGCCCTCGCAATGTTAATAAACGGGGCGGGCTTTTTATTGCACGGAAAAAATTTTTTTCAATATTGCCCGGCGTGCCGACCGACAGTAACACAACCCAAAGCAGCTGAATAAGCTGATGATGGAAGCAGGTGCATAGACGGTGGAAGCTGAACTCACACTAAAAGACCTGCGCCCCGGTGAAAAAGCGATTGTGCGCGCGCTTTGCAACACAGGCGGCATGCGCCGGAGATTGCAGGATATCGGGCTGATCGAGAACACTCTGGTGGAGTGTCTGGGCATCAGTCCCAGCGGGGACCCGGCGGCATACAGCATTCGCGGCGCGGTAATAGCGCTCAGGGGCGAGGACAGCGGGCATGTATTGGTAAGGGCTCTCTGATTTTCATATAGAACATTATAATGGCATAAAGGCCTGAAAGACAATAGAAATAATCCAGCTGTGAACTGGCCGCCCACTGCACGGCCAGTTCGGTCCGCACCCGCCAATGCGTCTGCGGCAACAGGGAAAGGAGGCAGACATGGGACTGACACACAGTTCCACCGACAGAAAAGCTGCGGGCAGCCCGGAAACAGTGATAATGCCGCAGGAGGGATACAGCACCGTGGCGCTGGCCGGTAACCCCAATGTGGGCAAAAGCACGGTGTTCAACAGCCTGACCGGGCTGAACCAGCACACCGGCAACTGGCCCGGCAAAACTGTGCTCAATGCGCAGGGGGTCTGTAAAAGCGATAAACGCGCCTATGTGATGGTGGATATACCCGGTACATATTCTCTCATGGCCCACTCTGCGGAGGAGGAGGTGGCGCGGGATTTCATCTGTTTTGGCGGGGCGGACGCGGTAGTTGTTGTCTGCGACGCCACCTGTCTTGAGCGAAACCTCAATCTGGTGCTTCAAACCATGGAGGCATCCCGCCGGGTGATGGTATGCGTGAACCTGCTTGATGAGGCAAGGCGGAAGAATATCAGCGTGGATATTCCGGCGCTGTC
>CAYFSB010000027.1:0-11225 GCA_964345655.1 uncultured Oscillospiraceae bacterium | reverse complement strand
TGAAAACCACTTAAATGCTGACGATGAATAAAATGAGCATCATCTTTGCCCCGCCAAATTCCGATTTGTGGGGCTGACGCATGCGCTGAAATATAGAGAGAATTTTCTATTTATTCCTATTTGACAGCGCGCCGTTGGTCTGCTATCATCAGGCACGAGTCTCATGAAAGGAGCTTACCGATGGAAAAATTCATTCCCTATGAAAAGCTCTCCAAAAAGGAGCAGCGGAAGTGCGATACGAAGAGGCGCACCACCTGGGGCGCACTGAACCCGGTGACGCGCAAGCCCGAAAACTCAAAAGCCTACAACAGACGAAAGGCACGGGAATGGAGTGATGACTCCGCTTCCGTGTCTTTGCTTATTTCTTGAATTTGGCTGGGGTGCCTTTCTTTTTCGCCGGTAGTGTCAGGGATTATGCGCAAATTGGTATACGGCGCTGTGCGTAAAGGAGCGGCGGGACTGAGTTTGGCACTCAGTCCCGCCGTATTTCCTTGTATATGTCGACTGGATTTCAGTTGAACCGTATGCTTAAGCAAATTACCGTCAGATTGCGGCCATCAAGATTTTCCGCCGCGCTTTTTATAGTCTTCGTCGATCCGTTCCTTCCAGCGTTCGGACAGAGGACGCGCCTCACGAACACTGCGTATGGCGTCGCTGAGCACCTCATAATTCAGTGCCGTGCCTGCCGCGTCGCAGTGATAGTTGACCGCGCGGTCAGCCTCAATGCCGAAGCGCTTTGCCTCCGCCGCAGCGTCGATATTGGCGCCCAGAAACAGAAACTCCCAGCCGTATTTCTCCTTCTGCCGACTGATCATGGCGCGCACGGTTTCGTAATCGCAGCGACGGCTAGCGTTCTCACAGCCGTCGGTGGTGATGATGAACATGGTTTTGGCGGGGCGATCCTCCGGCCTGGCATACTTGTGGACGTTCCCAATGTGGTGAATGGCTCCGCCCACTGCGTCCAACAGGGCGGTGCAGCCGCCTACAAAATACTCCTTCTCCGTCATGGGGTGGATGCTCCCAATGGGCAGCCGGTCGTGGATGACCCGACACTCGCTGTCAAACAGCACCGTTGACACAAGCACCTCACCCCTGCCGGTCCTCTGTTTTTCCAGCATGGAATTGAAGCCGCCGATGGTGTCGGCCTCCATCCCCGACATGGAGCCGCTGCGGTCGAGAATAAAAACAAGTTCTGTCATAAGAAAAACCCTCCTTCGTTGATTACACCTTGAGTATAGCGAATCCGAAGGAGGGTTTGGTCGCCTGTGGAGCGACATTTATTTGGTTTTCAGGTGTCTTGCCCACTCGTCCTCTTGGAAGCCCACAAGAACACATCCGTCCCCGATCAAAAGCGGACGCTTGACCAGCATTCCGTCCGTGGACAGGAGCCGCAGCATTTCATCCTCACTCATGTCTGGCAGCTTGCTTTTCAGTTCCATGGACTTATACAGCAGCCCGCTGGTATTGAAAAACTTTTTCAGAGGCAGAGCGCTGGTCTGCTGCCATGCGGCCAATTCATCATAAGTGGGATTGTCAGTTTTGATGTCCCGGAACGTATAGGCAACCCCGTTGTCGTCCAGCCATTTTCTCGCTTTCTGGCAGGTTGTGCACTTAGGGTAACAAACAAAAATCATCATGTATCACGCTCCTAACAAACTCTGGTCGTAGGCGAACAGCACCTCGTTGATCTCAAACACGTTGTAGTTGCCGTGCTCAATAAAATACTCCACGATGATGTCAAACTTGCTGCTGTGGGACAGCGCAAAGCCCGCCCGTGCGATGAGGTCGCGGGTGTCGTCCAAACTGAGCTCCAGGGCAACGGCAAAGGCCAGCGCCGTGGGCTTGGACGGGCGGTAGTCCGGGTTGTTGCGAATTTTGGAGAATAGCTTGCGGTCCACGTTGGCCCGCTTGTAGACCTCGGAATCCTTCTGCCCGCTGCGGTCGATGAGTTTCAGCAGCGTTTGGGAAAACCCGGCGTCGGTCTTTGCCAGCAGGTCTCTGAGGCTGTTTTCAGTTTCACCCGCTGCCACGGATTCGCAGACGGCATCTTTCGGAAGATAGCTCCGTCTCCGCGGTTGCTCGCTGTAACGGTCGGTGTGTTCATCCACATAGTGCTGGTCTATGTACTCGTCAATGTCGGCGAAAAGCTTGCTGCCGATCTGAAAGGCGCTGCGGTCGAAAACCACCAGATAAACCGTCAGGTCGTGTTCCATCAAAAACGCGCTGATTGTATCCATGGCCACGCGGAGGGCCTGATCCTTGGGATAACCAAAAACGCCGGAGGAGATGAGGGGGAAGGCAACGGTTTCACAGCCGTGCTCCGCAGCGAGAGCAAGGCTTGTCCGATAGCAGGAAATGAGCTGCTCCCGCTCACCGTTATTGCCGCCGCGCCACACGGGGCCCACGGTGTGAATGACGTACTTGCAGGGCAGTTTGTAGGCACCGGTGATTTTGGCGCTGCCGGTTTTGCAGCCGCCCAACCTTCGGCACTCCGCCAGCAGCTCCGGCCCCGCCGCCCGATGGATGCAGCCGTCCACGCCACCGCCGCCCAAAAGGCTCTCGTTGGCGGCGTTCACAATGGCGTCCACGGGCATTTTTGTGATGTCGTTTCTGACGATTTTAATTGGCATGGGTGGTTCCTCCGGATGTGAAGTGGAGTGGTGTAAACATAATGAGAAATTCAAAAGGCAATGTTAATGACCTAGCACATTTGATTTGAACATATATAGTTTACAATATCATCTTCACCTTTTTTTACTTTGCTTGAAAGTGCTTGAAGGTACTGCTGCTCTTGAAACTGCACAGCGTCGACAATTGATTGAATGCTTTTGTAGCCCATTTTATGATAAGTATTTAGGCAGCTAATATAGGAGTCAATATAGTAATGCAAGTTTTGAAGTACATACTCCAGATATGCTTATTATAAAAATTTTTGTTTTCCTATGCATCAATATTACCTCCTGCAAAATACAATTTCTTCAACATACTATTATATAAATAATCTTGCTACACAAATTTCAGTTCATTATTCTATTTTTCTCTGCTTTTCATTTGCCCAGCGGCGCGTCCGGCACGGTGACGGTCAGGCGCCGGCAGGGGTAGTCGAACACCGTCAGCTCCTCTGCCGGGGCAAAACCTATGGCTTCATAAAACGCGTGGGCTTCGGCACCCATGGGGTCGCCCTCACGGAATGTGACAACCGACAGCGCCGCTCCCACAGGCAGCTGCGCCGCCGCCGTCTCCACCAGCTTTTGCGCGAGGCCGCGTCTGCGATATTCGGGTAATACGGCAAGGAAGTCCAGCTCCCGCCGCTCTTTGGAAAACAACAGCGCAGCGGCAATTTCTGCTCCGTTACGAAAGAGCCACGCCTCGCCGCGCTCTATGCGTTCCGCAAGTTGTTTTTTGTATTCCGTATCCTCCAAACCGGGGAAGCACTCGCGTGTCGCAGAAACCAGCGCCATCCAAGCCGGAATGTCCTGCGCTGTGGCCGGTTCAGGGATTCGCAGCGGCTGCTCCTCCATGGACACTCCCATCAAAAGGCTGATACCGCGCTTGATATCCCCGCGGTTTTTAAAGTAGGTCTCGCTGTCCTCATGCAAAATCGCGCTGCCGACACCGTGGGTCAGATAGAGCGCGGCGACCTCCGCCGAAATGGGCGGCTGCACGCCGTAATAGGCGCTCTGGATTTCCACCACCTGCCGCAGATACGGCTCGATGAGCGTGAGCGTATGCTCACGGATGGCCCAGCGCACCGTGCGGTGCATTTTACCCGCGTAATTTTCCCGAAAGGCAGCGGTTTCCCGCTCCATATACTCAAAAAATTCCTCCATGACCCGGCAGGGATTTCGCCTGCCATGCCTGACGATACGGGCAAAGTCCGCCTCGTACCCGGAAAAAAAGCGATCCAGCACCTGATCAAAGGCGTCGTCCTTGTTTTTGAAGTAATAATAGAACAGTCCGATCTCCGCGCCGGCCAGCTTCATGATCGTGCGAACGGAGGTGCCGTCAAAGCCCTGTTCCATAAAGCAGCTCTGCGCCGCCGCAATGATATCCTCCCGCTTGTTTCCTTCCATACCTGCTTTCCTGCCCATATCACTTCAACCTCCGCAAATTGAATACTGTTCAATTCTTATTATACTCCCATCTGCGAAAAGTGCAAGGGGTTCATTGAATATTGCTCAATTAATTGTCAAAAAAAGCACCGGCGTACCGGGCATACGGCTCAGCCCCATAATGCTGCATTGATATACATGCTCCATGCGAAATCCTCGATACGTCTTCTCGAACAGCGGCTCGGCTGGCCCAAGCTCTGGGCTCCCATCAGGTTTCCGCCAGATCATCAGCGGCAGAAGCGTTATATCTCCCTTCTCCGGGAGATATGGCTTTTTTTATTTTTAAATTTGTGATATAGTTGTAAAAATACAAAAAGAGTGAAGATCAGGTTAGAGGGATATGGTTATTCCTCCTGCTGTGCGTGTTTTGTGACAATTTATGTTGCCGTCCGAAATACATTGCAGGTAATCATCGGCTCTATAAAACGCTGTGGGCCTGAACGAACAGAGTCATCGATCCGGCAGGGATCTTTTAACGACAGGATCATCCGCAAAGAGCAGAGTTATTAAGAACGGGAGAATGACATTATGAAAAGCATACTAAACAAATGGTGCGGTAAGGCGTGGCTCATTACGACCTATGCTATTGGTCTGCTGATGATCATCATCGCGGCGGTGGGATGGGACAGCTGGGAAATGCCCCGGAAGCTGCTCTGCCTCATTGCGATCCTGCTTCCGCTCCATGTGTTTGAAGAAAACACCTTCCCTGACGGTTTTCACTATATGATGAATCTTGTTCAGCGCTCCCAGCGCCCCAATGTGGGGCCAATGAACAGATTGTCCGACATGATCTCCAATTTTGGCGGGGAAGTTCCGTTTGCGGCGCTGGTCTTATGTGGTGGGAATACCGGAAGCACCATACTGGTGGTCTTCTTCGGAATAGGTGAATCGGTCGTACATACGCTCTTTGGAATTCTTACATACAAAAAACTCAAAAGCTGCGGCATGAAAACCATTTACGGCCCAGGTCTTGCAACAGCTTATCTGACGCTTCTTCCGCTTTCCGTTTATGCGATACGATATCTGGCTGCGCAGACAATTACGTCTGCCGATGTGTTGGCCGGTATTTTGCTGATAGTCTGCGTGATTGCGCTGCTGATCTGGCTTCCCATTATGATTTTCGGAAAGTATCAGCCGGAATATGCCTTTTCGTCCAGCGGTTATTTTAAAAAACATGAGCAGCCGGTGCCATGAAAAATACAGCTAATATCATAACGGCGCTCCGCATCCCCTTTGCAGTCTTTATGCTATTAGTGCCGCCGTTTTCGGCCGCTTTCTGGATATGCTACCTTTGCGCCGGCCTCAGCGATATTTTGGACGGACTCGCTGCAAGGCGGCTGAAACAGGAGAGCGCGCTGGGCGCAAAGCTCGACAGTGCTGCCGATCTGGTGTTTGCCTGTGCAATAGCGGCTGTTATGGTGCTATATGTCCCGCTGCCCCTCTGGCTGTGGGTCTGCGCAGCGCTGATTGCCCTGCTGCGGTCCATCAGCTGCGCCATCGGCTATATTAAATATCACAGCTTTTTTGCGGTACACACCTGCGCCAACAAAGCTGCCGGTGCACTTTTGTTTGCTTTTCCCCTGCTGTATACGGCGCTGGGGCTGCAGCTGGGCGGCGCTCTTGTATGCGCGGTCGCCTTTCTCTCGGCTCTGGAGGAGCTGCTGATCCTAGCAAGCCCGGAAGAACCCGACCGGGATCGCAAAAGCCTGCTCATGCTGACACAACTAAGCAGGGAAAGTCATGAAGCCCCCCGCAAACCGCGATAGAATAGCAGCATACGGAAGGAGACATGAGAATGGATTGGATAACAGGAATTCAGCGGGCGCTGGACTATACCGAGGCGCATTTGACTTGCGCGGTGGACTATGAGGAGGCGGCGAGACTGGCCTGCTCGTCGGCATTCCACTTTCAGCGGATGTTCACAATGCTCTGCGGCTTTACTCTGGGCGACTACATCCGGATGCGCCGGCTGTCCCTTGCCGCCGAAGATCTAATGCGCACAGACGACAAAGTCATTGACCTGGCATACCGCTACGGCTACGACACGCCTGAGAGCTTTTCCCGCGCGTTTACCCGTTTTCACGGCGTCACGCCCACTCAGGCGCGCCGGGGCGGAAACGTCAAATCCTTCTCCAGACTTTCCGTAAAACTGATTTTATCTGGAGGAACTACCATGGATTACAGAATTGAAAAGAAAGACGCGTTTAAACTCATCTGCATAAAGAAACAGGTCTCAAAGCCTGAGGGCGACACCGCCACGGCAGATATCTCCGCCTTCTGGAACCAGATAGGCGCCAGCGGCAGCATGGAAAAGATATGCCGGTACGGCAGGTTTGACAACTATCACGGTGTGCTGGGCGTGTGCTTCTCCGGCGATCTGGCGGACTCCGGCTTTCCTTACGGCATAGGCGCTGAGTATAACGGCGCCCAGGTTGCGGACAAGGGGCTGGACATCGTGGATATCCCCGCCTACACCTATGCGGTGTTTACCTGCCGGGGAAAAATGCCGGACGCTTTCCGCGACACATATAAGCGTATCTGCACGGAGTTCTTCCCCCAGTCGAACTACGAGTACGCCCAGGGCGTGGAGCTGGAGGTCTATCCCTCCGCTGATGTCCAGAACCCGGATTACAGCTGTGAGATCTGGATCGCGGTGAAAGAGAAGGCCTGAAGCGGCCACTCTCCCCGCTGCAAAGCAGAAAATCCTGAACTGTGCCTGATCGGACGTGAAGAGGGAACTCCCGTCCCCTCTTCACAAGCTTCCCATGCAATGGGTCACACTCACGTATAGGTTTGTCTACAATCTGAATCCGCCTGAGCAGTGCTCAGGCGGATTTTGCGCGTGCTTATATTTTCTTGACGGCTTTCAGTTCGATATACCCGCGCTCACCGCGGGGCTCCAGCTGAATACGGGGATTATCCTCATCCCAGACGCAGCCGATTACCGAGGGCTGGTACCGGTCCATGGCGGCCTGGAGCGATTCAATGGCCATGCAGTAGTCCTCCTCTTCAAATGGCTCGGACTGGAACATGAGATAGCTGGCGGCGGGCAGGTCTATTACATCAAAGCCTTCCGGCACCGGGCCGCTGTAGTCGGGTGCCGCCTCCACTCCCTGCACATACTCAGATTTTCCCGCCCGGTACCGCTCCGGCAGCCACAGGCACACTGGCTCGCCGCACAGTGACTTCATGCTGGTCAGCACGCCCCACACATCACAGCCCACCTCGCCGCAGTAGGCGAAGTAATCGGCCGCCTTTATGCCCCGTTTTACAATTACTTTCCGCGAAGGTTTTTCCACGGGCTGAATAAAAATACACTTTTCATTTGCCATGTCTTTACTCTCCTTTTTCCATAATTCTCGGAATTTCACACCGTAAGCAGTGAACAGCGGCAGCGGCACCGGGCGCAGGGCATATTCCTTGGGGCACAGGCCAAACTCCCGCAGAAACGCCCGCTGGTAGCCATCCACACTTTCAAAGCCCGCGTCCAGCGCCGCATCCAGGACCCTCAGCTTCTCGTCCCGCAGCCGCAGCGCGGATTTTGAAAGCCGCAGCCTGCGGATGTAGTCGGCTGGGGCAAGCCCTGTCAGCTCGCGGAATATCCGTGCGGCATACCAGGGGGAAAAGCCCGCAGCCCTGGACAACTGCGCCAGATCGACCGGCTCCGTATAATGCGACTCGATATAGTCCTGCATCCGCTGGACAGCCAGTATTTTGTCGTTCATTCGCGTTCACTTCCTCACTGGAAAAAGAATACCACAGCGGCGCAGAGATTTTCTCGACGCTGCTTGCGCAGTTTAAAAAACATCCTGTTTATATTGTAGCATATTCTCGTCTGACAGGCTGTTATTTAAAGAAAAATCGTGTTATGATGGAGAAAAGAATATCCGGAGGATTTTAGTGATGGTTAGGGAGATTTGTAAGGATGAGGCCTTTCTCTCTCAGAAGGCCGTATCTGCGGTGCAGGCGGATCTGCCGACTGCCGATGACCTGCTGGAGACACTTATGGCCCACAAGGAGGGCTGCGTAGGTATGGCGGCAAATATGATCGGCGTAAATAAGCGCATCATTGTCTTTGATAACGGCGGGGAGTATATGCTGATGTTCAATCCGGAGATCGTGAAAAAGTCCGGCCCATATGAGGCGGATGAGGGCTGTCTGTCTCTCACCGGCACACGAAAAGCCCGGCGCTGGACCTCCATCAAGGTACGCTATCAAAACCGCGCCTTTCAGGAGCGCTTTAAGACCTTCACAGGCTTTCCCGCGCAGATCATCCAGCATGAGCTTGACCACTGTGAGGGAATCATTATCTGAGTCCTCCAAAGCGCGGAAGAATGGAGCTTGTCGGTTCCCATACAGGTAAACTGAAAGTCGACCGGAATAAACTTCCGGTCGGTTGAGTATACGGAAAGGTGTCTTTACAATGAGATCATCAAATCCCAGACCCAAAAGTGCATCCCATGCGTGGACAAGGTAGATCTGGCCTCCGACACGCTGGGCTTGGTCGTCAAGGCCGGAGACGCTACCGGCATTCGTGCCACGGCCACCACCGAGACCGAGGAGGGCATTACCTTTGAGACCGAGTGCGTAGGCAAGATATACAACCAGGAGGAGTTTGACACAAATGTCTGGACCCTGTATGGAGAGCCGGAGACCACCTGCATTGTTAATAAACCCGCCACCGTGGAACTGACCTGTGCCACGCTTGTAAACCCTATTCCCCAGCTTATTGATGCCCCCGCAGGCTATGTGACCACCGACCAGTTCCCCTACAATGAGTACATGGTCTACCCCATGAACCATTATGTGAAGTCAAAGTAAGACTCTTCGCCTGCCCGGAAATGGCCCCTGATGTTTTTTGGGCAGGCATTCTTGAGCAGCGCTGCACCGACATTGAAAATAATTTTGGCAAACTGAGACGGGCCGCAAAACGATTTCGTTTTACGGCCCGTCTTTCTTTTTTAAGCCCAGAGCGTCTTTATAAATTCTCTCCCAGCCATTTCTTTATCTCCGGCTCCGATCCCGGTACCGATGAGCCGTTAATCGACAGTCCTGGACAGATACGCGAATTCGGGCAGAGCTTTGTCAGCTCTTTCATGCTTCTGCCCAAGCCGCTGCCCTCATTGGTGCAAAAGGGCAGAATGGTCTTCCCCGTCATATTGTGGCCATCAAGAAAGCTGCACACTGCCCTGGGCATGGTGCCGCACCAGTTGGGATAGCCCAGAATTACCGTGTCGTATCCGTCTGTATCCCCCATATATGCAAGGGTCGGCCGCTCCTTCGTCATGAGTTCCCGCACGGCTTCCGCGGCACACTGTCTATAGGCAAAGGGGTACTGCTTTACGGTCTTTATTTCATACAGCTCCCCGCCGGTGAGCCCTGCTATAAGCTCTGCCGCAGCCGCTGTATTTCCCTTTTCCAGCACAACGGTCTTCCCTTTGGAATAGTTCTCCCCCGCTCTGGAAAAGAATGCTATCAAGATTTTTGCCCTGTCTGAATACATGACATGCGCCTCCTTTACTGCCATAAGTGTATAGCCCGAGGAGCGGCCCAAGTCAAGTGCTTTTTTGTAACATTTATTGGCATGGACGCCAAATCAAACCCCCGCAAAACCCGTGTACACATGGACCAGCCCGCAATTTTCTGAGAGATCCTCCGGCGCGCATCGAGGGCGGCGCAGTATGCTGGAGGCACTGCGGTCTGTGCAGATTTTATCCCGCTCAGATGGTTTTTCTGGGTTTGCCTGTGCTCTTTCGCTGTATAAGTACGCTCTGATATTCAAGTCTGGTGAGCGGCTGGCCCTCTTCCTGACGCACTCCGCCTTCAATGCGCTCCTGCAGCAGCCGGAAGGCGCTCTTCCCGTGGTTCAGTGTGAAGTTTTCTACCGAGGTCATCTGCACTCTCTGCAGGTTTGACGGAAACACATTGTCAAAACCGCAAAGGCTGTAGTCCTCCGGCACTCTATAGCCCTCTTTTATTATCGCGTCCAGCACTCCGTAGGCCACCATGTCGTTTATCGCCACTATTGCGGTGATCTTCGGATTTTTAATGCAGCGGCGGCCCAGCTCCAGCCCGGAGAGATACTCGATATCCGGCCTTGATATCTCCATCTCTATTGGGTTTGTCTTGCAGTATATGGAGACGCTTCCGTCCGGGCAGAACTTGCTGAAGGTGGCCTGAAGCCCCTCACTGCGCCGGACGCGGGATACATGGTGCTCATTCATGGACTTGGTGACATAGGCGATGTCCCGGTGTCCGAGGCTGATAAGATGCTCCGCCACCAGTCTCGCCGCCCCATAGTTGTCCACATCTACCGTATCAATACCCAAATCGTTTATTCTGTCGCCTACGGCTACCACCGGCACGCGCATACTCAGCTCCCGCACCTTCTGCGGGCCCATAGGCATTGTAACAAAAATCACTCCCGCGATCTGAGTATAGTCGAAACTGTCCAGCAGGTAGCTCTCAGTTTCAGGGTTCCAGTATGTATTGTATATAGCCGTATAATAACCGCTGGCGGCAGCTGCCTGCTCAATGCCCATTATCATAGTCGTATGATATGGGTTCAGCACCGTGGGGCTCACTATAGCTATCTGCCTGCGCTCATTTTTTGAAGAGGGTGTGCGGTAGCCCAGAGTTTTGGCCGCGGCCATAATGCTGGCAATTCTCTCATCCGAAAAGCGGTCAAGCTGTTTTCCATTTAATATCATGGACACGCAGGCTGAGGATACGCCGGTTTCATCTGCTATGTCTTTCAGCGTCACTTTTTTCCCCATAAAGCTCACTCCCAGTAAAATATTAGTCCTATTTTGTTTAATTCGTGTTGAAAATTTAAGCTAAATTCTTGAAAAAAATAAGCAGTCTATATAACCACAACTATATTATGTTTCCCGCAGATCGTCCAATCTGCGGGAAACCTGTTTAAAGCGGGGATACTTTAACATGAAAAAACTATACTTGAAGCTGTCTCACATCTCAGACATTATAATGTATACCATCGGTTCTGTAGGTATTGTGCTGACAGTCAGGTGCAGTGCTTATAATATCCTGTCCATCTGGGTAGTAGGAAAGCGCTCCCCCTCTCTGGATGAGTTTTCACTGTTTTCGCTTGTA
>CAYFSB010000026.1:0-11258 GCA_964345655.1 uncultured Oscillospiraceae bacterium | reverse complement strand
CGGACACCGGAGAGCTTGTAAAAGAGACAGCCAGCCTCAGCGATGCGCTGGCAGAGCTTGACGGCGGCGTTAAGTCGCTGGTCTCCGGCACAATAGAGCTCAACACCGGCGTGGGAGCGCTGGCAGGCGGCGTAGACGAATTTGCCGCAGGACTCAAACAGATAAGCGGAGGTTCCAAAGACCTTTTGAGCGGCTCCGCCGCTATACGGGATTCTCTCGCCCTGCTGGCCGGGCAGCTCAGCGGCTCCGGCGAGAGTATGTCAGGGGGACTGTCGTCCCTGACCGGGCTGACACAGCTGCCGGATGCGCTGAATAGCATTGCCAAAAACCTGAAAGATACAGCCACAGGGCTGAATCAGGCGGCGGGCGGGCTAAATGGCGTATCCACTGCCCTTGGTGCATACGCCTCAATGTTGAGCAGTCTGGATACTATGGCGGCAAATGTTGGGAGCGTGTCGGATGAGGGCCTTACAGCTCTTAGAACGGCGGCAGCCGGAGACGAGACTGCCGCGGCTGCATTGCAGCAGCTTGAAAGCGCATATAACTTTTTAGCAACCTATAAGACCGCAAGGAGCAATCTCTCGCAGGTGCCGAGTCTCTCAGATCTCGCCGCCAGCGTCACGGGCGTTGCCAATAATCTGGTTACAGCCGCCAAGGGGCTTGGCACCATTGCAACAAACCTTGAGAATATGGCCACAAATATCAGCCAGTCGCTGAACAGCAACGAGATGTTAACGCAGCTCACAGCGCTCAGCAACGGACTTACGGCGCTGTCAACGCAATATAACAGCTTCCACACAGAGCTTTCAAAGTACACGGGAGGCGTGGACGCGGCAGCCGGGAATCTCAGCCAGCTGCAAACCGCTCTCGCAAAGCTGCAGACCGGCACCAATGAGCTTGTCACCGGCACCGGGACGCTCTCTGCCGGCACCGGGACTCTGGCCGCTTCCACCGCAGATCTGCCGGACACCATACAGGTGGAGGTGGATAAGCTGATGGACGACTACGATACGCCGGAGTTTACACCTGTCTCCTATGTATCCGACAGGAACAGTGGCGTGAGCTATGTGCAGTTTGTCATCATGACAGCCGCCATAGATCTGCCGGAGGAGACACCGGAGACAGAGTCGGAGCCTGCCGCACAGTCTGTTTGGGACAGGGTACAGGCGCTCTTTGAGTGAAAATAATGAACGGACGCCGGCCTCTTATCTGAGGCAGTATAAAAATATGCCATTCTGAGACTTTAGGCCGAAAGTACTCCCCCCACGGGAAATTGCCGTGAGGGGAGTACTTTTGCTTAAGAACAGAGCGGTATTTGTTTACTTGCGTATATAGTCCCGGATAAATGCGTCCAGCTTTGCCTCGTAGGCGGCGGGGGAGTTGTGCATACTCTCCACGTGTTTTGCCCCGGCGGGAAAGAGAAAGTCCTTTTTTCCCTGGTACATGCCGTAGAGTCCGGGGCCGTGGGCAAAGGGAACAGTGGTGTCCTCTCTGCCGTGGACAAAGAGAATAGGCAGCCGGGCCTGGGACAGGCTTTCCCGCACATCTGTCTGGGAGATGCTGTAGCCCGCGATTAGCCGGTTTAAAAGCAGCATCGGCGTGTACATGGCTTTGAGCTGCCCGTTTAACAGAGCTGTGCCGTCGGCATAGCCGCTGTCGGACACAATAAATTTCACATTGTCAGGGCAGCGGCTGCTCATTTTCAGAACCGTCGCGCCGCCCATGGAAAAACCGTGGAGTATTATCTGTATATCCTCTCCAAAGCGCCAGCGCAAAAAATCCAGCCAGTGCAGGCAGTCCTCCGTCTCAAAAAAGTCGAAGCCTATATGGCGGCCGCCGCTCTCGCCGGAGGCGGTGTTGTCACAGCAGAACAAATCAAAACCGCGGCTCATGTAATAGTCATAGTACATCCCGGCAGTGTCCGCGTGGTCGGAGCGATAGCCGTGGACAATAAAGGCGATCCTTTTCCCGTTTCCGGTGCCGGGAAAATAGAAGCCCCGGAGAGTCTCGCCTCTGGGCGATATACTGTCAAAGCGCAGCTGAGGTTTTCCGCGCAGAGCCTCTGCGGCGCTGTCGCGGTGCTGATAATAGTCCTCGGCGTGGCCCTTCTTATCCAAAAAGCGGCTGAGGACAGGGGAACCCTCCCTGCAAAAGACATAGCGGTACAGCTCTCCCGCAAAAACACCGTATAGTCCGGCGGCCGAGGCCGCAAAAACAGCTGCTTTTTTCATATCACTTCACCGGCAGCAGCGCGCCAACTGTGGCCAGAATGGAGCACAGCGCCACGAGTATCTGAAAGGGCAGGGCACCGAAGCCGCCTATCAGATCGGCGCGGCCAACGCGCTTTCTTGAGAGATTGTAGGCGATGATGATGCCGAGGCCTGTCACCACCTGAATAACGCTTGCAAAACGTGTGAAGCCCACAAAGCTTGCAAGGCCGAAGAAGGCGATGGCAAGGCATGGCAGCGACGCGGAGAGCCAGCTTACCCGGAGACCCCAGCGGGTCTGCTCGCTGATGATATCTCGCAGGTTCAGGGTGTTGGCCCAGAAGGACGTGGCCAGTGCCAGAAGAGTGAACACATAGCCCACTATGCTGACCCAGCCGCCCAAATGCGCCGCCAGATCCACCAGTGCCCCGTCCTGAGTAATATTTTTACCTGAACCAAGCAGAGTCATTACAGTTATGAGCAGTATAAGCCCGGCGTTTACAGCAAGCCCAGTCATAATAGAGGCACGTATGCGCCGCGGATTGCCCTCAAGCCCCTTTACTACCTGAGGCGTGGACATTACAGCGGACAGGGAAAAGGATATCATGCTGAAAAGAGCCAGAGAGTTGCTTATGCCGTGCCAGCCTGATGGCATAGGACTCATGGGAGACATGAGGGTTGCCGCAAACAGCACGCCAACTACCGCACCATTGAGCCCACAGCTATCTTCTCGCATATTCCCACAAGCTTCATGCCGATAAACACCACGCCTGCACCCAGAACATAGAAGATCAGCATGCCCACAGTGTCTGACAGACCCAGCCAGGAGCGAAATACCGCTGCTGCCCCGGTCAAAAAGGCGCTCACATTGAAGATGACCGACAGGCCCAGCAAAGCAAAGGCGGCCCATGTGAGTATCTTCTTCAGACTTCCGGAAAAAAGCTCCGCATCCAGACAGCGGATAAACTGTGCACCGCCGTTATTATATGACAGCTCCGCGATTATAAGATGCAGCACCACATTGACAAGATAGCAAAAAACGAGTATCAGCAGGATCTCCCGCAGACTGTTGTGGGCCGCCAGATACGGCACGGACAGAATGCCGGAGCCCACACCATGGCCCACAATTATGCTGGTGGCCTCCAAAAAACTCAGCTTAGACTCGCCTTTAATTGTATTCATGACCCGCCTCCGCACTTCGTTTGTTACAGATAATAATAGAGAAAGGGCAGGGCCTTGTCAAGCAAATAAAACCCGGATTTCGGCTGCCTGAGACGCATTATCAGCGGGCACCCGCCGCTTTTTTTCGCGGCGTAAACAGAGCTTGTTCAGACGTCCCTGACCCAATATCATTCCGGGATGTATGGCAAGTTTAACAATTTGAGAAGGTAAAATTTGTGAGTTTATTAAAATGTATTATTGACATGCTCTAAATAGGGGATTAATATTTTGGCAAAAATATAGAAAAAGAATGGAGGGTCAAGATGAAATACGGATTTATCAAGGCGGCCGCCGGAAGCCCGAAAGTCAGGGTGGGCGACGTGAAATATAATACGAGGAGTATTATTGACTGCGTGGAAGAGGCAGAGCGGGCCGGGGCAAATCTGCTGGTGCTGCCGGAGCTGTGCATAACGGCCTACAGCTGTGGGGACCTGTTCTATTCGAATCTGCTGCTTTCTGCTGCACTTGAGGCCCTGGAAGAGCTTGAAAAATACACAGAGGGCATGGAGTGTGCCGTCGCGGTAGGGCTGCCGCTGCGTATTCAGGGAAAGCTCTATAACTGCGCTGCCGTTTTGCAAAACGGCGCGATACTGGGCATAGTTCCGAAGACCGTGCTGCCAAATTACGGAGAGTTTTATGAAAAGAGGCAGTTTACCTCCGGAGCGGACTATAGAGGCACGGATGAGATCCAGCTTTCCGGTAAGAAGGTACCCTTTGGCCGGGACCTTCTGTTCTGCTGCCGGGATATGGTGGACTTCGTGTTCGGCGTGGAGCTGTGTGAAGATCTCTGGGCGCCGGTGACCCCAGCCACAAATCTCTGCCTCTCAGGGGCAAATGTTATTTTAAACCTCTCCGCATCGAACGAGCTCATTGGCAAGGATGACTACAGGCGGCTGCTTATATCCTCCGCCTCGTCCAGACTCATATGCGGCTATGTATACGCAAACGCCGGTATCGGCGAGTCCACCCAGGACATCGTTTTCTCCGGCCACAGCCTTATATGTGAAAACGGCCAGATGCTTGCTGAAAAGCTGCCCTTTGAGGGGGAGGGCCTTGTGACGACGGAGCTTGACCTGTTCCGACTCAGAAATGAACGGCAGCGCAACACCAGCTTTGAAATGAGCGGCGCGGGGCCATGCCGCCGCATAGAGTTTAGCCAGACCCTGCGGGACACGGTGCTTACCCGGCATATATCCAGAACGCCCTTTGTGCCGGATGCGGGGGCGACGCTGTCAAGGCGGGCGGAAGAGATACTGCGCATACAGTCCTTTGGCCTTATGCGGCGCATCGAGCACACTGGCTGTAAAAAAGCGGTGCTGGGCATATCCGGCGGCCTTGACAGCACGCTGGCTCTGCTTGTGGCCGTGCGGGCGATGGACATGCTGTCCAGACAAAGGACGGATATTCTCGCTGTCAGTATGCCGTGCTTCGGCACCAGTGAGCGCACAAAAACCAACGCCGAAAAGCTCTGCGAAAAGCTCTCTGTCAGCTTTATGACCGTGGACATAAGCATGGCTGTCAGACAGCATTTTGCGGATATCGGCCACGATGAGAGCAACACCGATGTGACCTATGAAAACAGTCAGGCCAGAGAGCGCACACAGGTGCTGATGGATATGGCCAATCAGACCGGCGGGATAGTTGTAGGCACCGGCGACCTGTCGGAGCTTGCTCTGGGTTGGGCAACCTATAACGGAGATCATATGTCCATGTATGGGGTCAATGCCTCCGTGCCGAAGACGCTGGTGCGCTATATCATACAATATGAGGCGCAGCGCTGCTGCGGGGATGTAAAACTGGTGCTGATGGACATTCTGGACACGCCAATATCTCCCGAACTGCTTCCCACAGACGGAGATATCGCACAGAAGACCGAGGATATTATCGGTCCCTATGAGCTCCACGACTTTTTCCTTTACCATATGCTGCGCGGCGGCTCGTCTCCCGCGCGGATATATCATTTGGCCCTCTGCGCCTTTGACGGCGTCCGGAATGGGGCAGAGATAAAGCGCTGGCTTATTGTGTTTTTGAGGCGCTTTTTTGCCCAGCAGTTTAAACGCTCCTGTCTTCCCGACGGCCCAAAGGTGGGCACGGTAACGCTCTCACCCAGAGGAGACTGGCGTATGCCTTCCGACGCTTCAGCAGGCCTCTGGCTTGAACAGGCCCAAAAATTATAAAAAAATTTGTAAGAAACTCACAAAATCTCTTAGATCCAATTGGCACATATGTTTAATTCGGGGAAAAAACTTTTTCCAGTTGACATTGCGCCTTTGGGGTGCTAAATTGCAAACATCACTTTGAAGGGGGACGCGAAAAATGTTTGAACGCTTCGAAAATCGTTTTAACAGCTTTGACTCATGCGCTGAAGCGAATGAGTTCTCCTGCCGCGCCTCCGCTTCCCACAACACCAATAGCGCCCTGCTGCTTACTATGGACACTGTTTTTACAGTGTCCATTTTTGCTGCTCTGCGCCTTATAATTATATCCATTATAGTTATACTTGGCAGAGTGCATATTGAGCGACCTGGTATGGTATTGGTGCAATGATTTGACATGGTATACTCAAATCGGCTCCGACCTGCTGGTCGGGGCCGATTTTTTGTATAAATAACAAATTTTCAAGGAGAACAAAATGAAAAAGCTCATCTCTCTCGTAATGGTAATGGCCATGTGCGTATGTCTCATGGCAGGCTGCGGCAATACCCCGGCGGAAACTCCCGCTGCGTCCGAAGCTCCCGCTGAATCTAGCGAGGCCGCTGGCACCGCCACATTCAAGTTCGGCGGCGTAGGCCCCGTAACCGGTGAGGCCGCTATCTATGGCCAGGCTGTAATGAACGGCGCGCAGATCGCCGTGGACGAGATAAACGCTGCCGGCGGCATTGCCGGAGCTCAGGTCGAGTTCAAGTTTGAGGACGACGTTGCAGACGGGGAGACCGCCGTCAACGCTTACAATAAGCTGATGGACTGGCGTATGCAGGTCCTGGTAGGACCCGTCACCACAGGTTCCACCATCTCGGTTTCCGAGAAGGTATATGCAGAGCGCGTCTTTGCACTGACTCCTTCCGCCTCTTCCACTGACGTTACCTCCGGCAAGGACAACATGTTCCAGCTCTGCTTCACTGACCCCAACCAGGGCAGCGGCTCCGCGGTATACATAGGCGCCAATATGCCTGAGAGCAAGGTCGCCGTTATCTACCGCAACGACGACGCCTATTCACAGGGTATTCGCGATACATTTGTGGCCGAGTGCGCGAACCAGAAGGTCGAGGTGGTCTATGAGGGCACCTTTACCAAGGATACCTCCACCGACTTCTCCGTACAGCTCACCGCGGCTCAGTCCGCCGGCGCAGACCTGATCTTCCTGCCCATCTACTATCAGCCCGCAGCCGTTATCCTCTCTCAGGCAAAGGCCATGGACTACGCGCCTACCTTCTTCGGTGTGGACGGCATGGATGGAATTTTGACCATGGAGGGCTTTGATGTGTCTCTGGCCGAGGGCGTCATGGTTCTGACCCCCTTCTCAGCCGATGCCCAGGACGACATGACCAAGAGCTTCGTATCCCAGTATAAGACTCTCTACGGCGAGACCCCCAACCAGTTTGCCGCCGACGGATATGACTGCGTATACGCGCTGAAGACCGCCATTGAGACCGCGGGCTGCACCGCCGACATGTCGGTCGCCGATATCTGCGAGGCGCTGGTAGCTGTGTTTCCCACCATCTCTGTTGACGGACTCACCGGCACCGGCATGAACTGGTCTGCCGCAG
This sequence comes from uncultured Oscillospiraceae bacterium, assembly GCA_964345655.1. Lineage (GTDB taxonomy): Bacteria > Bacillota > Clostridia > Oscillospirales > Oscillospiraceae > Limivicinus. The sequence continues at coordinate 4,063 of CAYFSB010000026.1, read as the reverse complement.
GAGAGGTCAGCAAGCTGCCCACTGCCGTTGTCATCAAGGACGGCGTGTATGTGACAGCCTGAAAACAGTATTCTCTCTCTTTTCAATTTTGCGCGCGGCTGCCGGGATTCATCCCAGCAGTTGCGGCGCGTCTGAAAGGTGTTTTTCAACATGGAATTTCTCTCTTATCTTATCAGCGGAATAAGTCTGGGCAGTGTATATGCCATAATTGCTCTGGGCTATACAATGGTATACGGGATTGCCAAAATGCTGAACTTTGCCCACGGAGATGTGATAATGGTGGGCGGCTATGTGTCGCTGCTGGCTATGAATTCACTGGAGCTCCCATGGTGGCTGGCGGTAATTCTGGCTATGCTAGTGTGCACGGTGCTGGGCGTCCTGATAGAGGGGCTGGCGTATAAACCGCTGCGGGCCGCACCATCGCTTGCTGTACTTATCACCGCTATAGGCGTAAGCTATTTTCTGCAAAACTCCGCGCTGCTGCTGTGGGGCGCAAACCCCAAGGTGTATACACCAATCGTCGCAGGCTCTCTCAAGTTTTTTGACGGCAGCCTCAGCATATCCAAGGTGTCGCTGTTGACGGTGGTCATGTGCCTTGTTATCATGGTGGCGCTTACACTCTTTACGGGCAAAACAAAGCTTGGCAAAGCCATGCGCGCCTGCTCTGAGGACAAAGCCGCAGCCCAGCTCATGGGCATAAACGTGAACAAGACCATATCCATCACCTTTGCTATCGGTTCAGCACTGGCGGCCATTGCGGGGGTGCTGCTCTGCTCATCCTATACCTCTCTAATGCCCACCACCGGCTCAATGCCGGGCATAAAGGCCTTTACGGCGGCAGTGTTCGGCGGCATCGGCTCCATACCAGGTGCGTTCCTGGGCGGAATTTTGCTGGGCATTATAGAATCACTGGCCAAGGCCTATATCTCCACTCAGCTTGCAAACTCCATTGTGTTTGCGGTGCTTATTATTGTGCTGCTGGTGCGTCCGGCGGGACTGCTGGGCAAATATGCGCCTGAGAAAGTCTGAGGCGTCCGGAATGAATAAAAGAATAAAACTGAAAAAAACCACAAAAATTGATTTTGCTACATATTTCGGCGTCATTGCCGCCTTTATAATAATCAGTTCCCTGAAATCTCAGGGCGTGTTGAGCCGCTCTCTCGCGGGCCAGCTGGTGCCTATCTGCTGTTACATCGTCATGGCCATCTCCCTGAACCTGACAGTGGGGGTCCTGGGCGAGCTGAGTCTGGGACACGCGGGCTTCATGAGCGTAGGCGCGTTTTCCGGCATTGTTGCCGCCATGAGCCTTCAAAACGCTGTTCCATCTGTGGGCCTTCGCCTTGCGGCAGCGCTGGTCACAGGCGCTGTCTGTGCCGCTGCAGCCGGAGCGGTAGTGGGCATCCCTGTGCTGCGGCTGAGGGGAGACTATCTGGCCATCGTGACGCTGGCCTTCGGCGAGATAATAAAGGAACTTATAAACTGCCTTATCATCGGTCACGATGAGAGAGGACTGCATATAATCTTTAACGCCACCGGCACCAGAAGCGTGAGCGATCTGGGCCTTGCGGAGGGCGGCGCGGTACTTATAAAGGGCGCCCAGGGCGCCACCGGCACGCAGACCATTTCAAGCTTTGCGGCGGGCTTTGTACTTATTATGCTGACTCTGGTGATAGTCCTCAATCTGATGCGCAGCCGCTCAGGGCGGGCTATCATGGCGCTGCGGGATAACCGCATTGCTGCGGAGTCCGTGGGCATAAACATCACAAAATACAAGCTTATGGCTTTTATCAGCTCCGCTGCGCTGGCAGGCGCTGCCGGGGCGCTGTACGGGCTGAATTATTCAAACCTTGTTGCCGGCAAGTTTGACTTCAACACATCCATTCTTATTCTCGTGTTTGTGGTGCTGGGCGGACTGGGAAATATCTGGGGGTCAATAATTGCCGCAACGGTACTGACAGTGCTGCCGGAGGCCCTGCGCGGCTTTGCGGATTACCGGATGCTCATATATGCAGTGGTGCTTATTCTTGTTATGCTCGCCACCAATAACCCAAGACTCAAAACACTCTTTGGAAAACTTATCCCACACAGGGAGAAAGGAGAGACAGCCAATGGCTAAGATCCATTCTGTAAACGACAGCCCTCTTGTGCCGCTGCCTACAAATTCCTTTTTACCCCAGCGGGATCTGGACAAGACCCCTGTGCTGGAGACAAGGCATCTGGGTATTGATTTTGGCGGCCTCACCGCGGTGGAGGAGCTGAACCTCACAATAGGCAGGACCGAGATCGCCGGGCTTATCGGCCCTAACGGAGCCGGAAAGACCACCGTTTTCAACCTGCTCACCAAGGTATATCAGCTCACACGGGGCACAATTTTAGTGGACGGCATTGATACCAACGGCATGAACACCGTGCAGGTGAACAAGCTGGGCGTTGCCAGAACCTTTCAGAATATCAGGCTGTTTTCAAATCTTACAGTGGAGGACAACGTAAAGCTGGGCCTGCACAACCAGATAAAATACGGCGTGGGGGGTGGTATACTGAGACTGCCAGGCGATTGGAAGCAGGAGCGTATCGCCCATGAGCGGGCGTTGGAGCTGCTGAGTATTTTCGACATGCAGAGTCTGGCGGAGCACAAGGCGGGCTCATTGCCCTACGGCGCCCAGAGGCGGCTGGAAATAGTCCGGGCGCTGGCCACAAATCCCAGCCTGCTGCTGCTGGATGAACCGGCAGCGGGCATGAACCCCTCCGAGACGGCGGAGCTTATGGAGAACATCATCAGCATCAGGGATACCTTCCAGATCGCCAAAATGCTCATCGAGCACGATATGAACTTGGTAATGGGCATCTGTGAGGGCATATGCGTTTTAAACTTCGGCAAGGTAATTGCCAAGGGTACGGCTGAGGACATACAGTCCGATCCCACCGTTATTGAGGCATATCTTGGCAGAAGAAGGGAGGCCTGATTATGGAGCGGATACTCAAAGTGGACAATATAAACGTATACTACGGCGCTATCCACGCCATAAAGGACGTGTCGTTTGAGGTAAATGAGGGGGAGATCGTAACCCTCATCGGGGCAAACGGCGCGGGAAAATCCACAAGCCTTCAGACCATATCCGGCCTGCTGCGCTCAAAAACCGGCGCCATTGAATTTCGCGGAGAGAACATCAGCCGCCTGCTTCCCCACAGGATAGTAGAGAAGGGGCTGGCCCAGGTGCCGGAGGGACGCCACATTTTCCTGCAGATGAGCGTTCGGGAAAACCTGGAGATGGGCGCTTATACTGCATCCCCCTCCGGGCTTGAAGGCGACATCGAGGAGGTATACGGACGCTTTCCGCGGCTGAAGGAGAGAAGAAAACAAATAGCCGGTACTTTATCCGGCGGGGAGCAGCAGATGCTGGCAATAGGCCGGGCGCTTATGAGTCGCCCGAAGCTGCTGATGTTGGACGAGCCCTCTATGGGACTTGCCCCAATACTGGTGGAGCAGATATTTGACATTATCCGGGAGCTGCATAAGAGCGGAACCACCATACTTTTGGTGGAGCAAAACGCACAAATGGCACTGTCGGTGGCAGACAGAGCCTACGTGATGGAGACCGGCAGCATCACTCTCAGCGGCACCGGCGCGGAGCTTGCCGCCAGCGACCGGGTTCAAAAGGCATATCTGGGAGGTTAAATAAAGCCAGACTGTACCATATGGTGCGGTCTGGCTTTTTACAGTCCGGGTTTTATACAGGAATCTATGCCCGGCAAAATTTACTCCCGGCCAAGTTCACGGAGCAGCATATGCAGGGCCTGAGAGCGGTGGCTTATGCGGTTTTTCTCATCGGGGCTGATCTGGGCGGAGGTGCAGCCATACTCCGGCAGATAAAACAGCGGGTCATAGCCAAAGCCGTTTTCCCCGGCCTCCTCATAGGCTATCCGGCCGTACATATAGCCCTCGGCCCGGACGCAGCTGCCGTCAGGTCTTGCGAGAACCACGGCGCAGGTATAATGGGCGCTTCTGTCCTCGACGCCCTGAAGCTTTTCCAGCATCAGGCGGTTGTTGGCCCTGTCGTCCCCA
>CAYFSB010000025.1:0-11270 GCA_964345655.1 uncultured Oscillospiraceae bacterium | reverse complement strand
CGGCGCGGCTGGGGAGAAAGCCCCCCGCCTTATTCTGCGGCTGGCAGCGGCGGGGTGCTTTCCCATCTGCATGAGGCGCCGCAGGGGAGCACAAGGCCGCTGTCGCTGACGGGCAGGCCCAGCTCCCGGCTCTCGGAGCGGCCGCCGAATTTCTTTGTAAATATGCTCTCCGTCACATATGAAAGCACGGAGGGTGAAAGCCCTGTGGTGTAGGAGTTTATCAGCACAAACAGCGGCTCATCCGACAGTACCCCGGCGCAGAGGGATACAAAAGGCCACAGATTCTGTTCCAGCTTCCAGACCTCGCCTCCCGGCCCGCGGCCGTATGAGGGCGGGTCCATGATTATGGCGTCATAGCGGCGGCCCCGGCGTATCTCCCGCTCCACAAATTTGGCGCAGTCGTCCACTATCCAGCGTATGGGGGCGTCATTCAGGCCCGATGAGGCGGCGTTTTCCTTGCCCCAGGCCACCATGCCCTTTGCCGCGTCCACGTGGCACACCCCTGCCCCGGCCTTGGCGCAGGCCACAGTGGCGGCGCCTGTATAGCCGAAGAGATTCAAAACGCTTATGGGCCGCCCGGCGGCGCGTATTTTCCCCATGGCCCAGTCCCAGTTTGCCGCCTGCTCCGGGAACAGCCCCGTGTGCTTAAAGTTCATCGGCTTCACATTAAAGGTCAGCTCCCCGTAGTGAAGCTGCCAGTTTGCGGGCAGCGCGCCTTTATCCCAGCTGCCTCCGCCGCTCTCGCTGCGGCGATAGCGGGCGTCTCTGTCGTTCCAGTGGGCGTTTCTCCGGGGCGTATCCCATATGGCCTGAGGGTCCGGGCGCACAAGATAAAACCTGCCCCAGCGCTCCAGCTTCTCTCCCCGTGAGCAGTCCAAAAGCTCAAAATCCTGCCATTTATCAGCAATCCACATATGAATCTCCATACAATAATCCCATATTAAACTACAGTAGTTTATCACTAATCATGCCCGCGGTCAACAAAAAAAGCCGGGAGAGACAGCAGTTTCTCTCCCAGCTTTCAAGCAGTCAAATTAATGGCAATTGAAGTAATACAGCGCTGTACTGTCGGTGAGCACCACATCACATTTTCCGGCATAAAGATTCTGGAAACACTCCGTGGTGCCGCCGGCCAGTCTCGTTATCTGCCCAAGTCTTTTTGAGAGCTTCTCGTCGGTATTCAGCGCGGCCAGCGCCTCATCGGTTGAGCTCATCGACAGCTTTTTCCCGGACAGCATCAGCCGGTTCCAGATCAAGGTGCCGTTTCTTGTGGCGATGACTATATCGTTATGCACATATGGGCCATACTGGTAATACAGACCCTCGGCCACCTCGTCGGGATCCAGGGCAATACCGCCCCAGGCGCAGTCGATGTTTCCTGAGGAGAGCTCCACATATACGTTTTCCTTCTCTATGGCCTGCATCTTCAGCGTCCAGCCCAGTTTTTCGCAGACCGCCATAGCCATCTCCACGTCGAAGCCCCAATATTCCCCGTTGGACACATAGGCCATGGGGAAGGAGTTCATATCCAGACCGATTATAAAATCCCTTGCCCCCGGCATACCGGTCTTTTCAAGGGCGTCGGCAGTCTTTTTAAAGTTGATTATCCTGTCGCCAAACCACTTGGCAGCCAGCTCATCAACTTTTCCCTCGTAGGACAGGACCTCTATTGCCGCCGTAACATATGTGGCTGTAGGGTCTCCCGTGCGAAAGGCCAGGGAATATTCCTGCTCCACAAGGGTCTGCACTGTTTTTACTCCGTATGAACTGCCGCCGCAGGCGCTGCAGCCGAGGCAAACGCATATGACAAGCACAATGGAAACTATTTTTTTCATCATATCCCACCAGTATTTATATATCTGCCCGCAGGCGCTCAATGCCGCGGTCTGTAATGACTGCCGCCTGTGTCGTGTGCTTCCCGCTCCGGCGCTTCCCGCCTCTTTGCCGAATTCGCCGTCCGCCCCGCTGCGCTCTTCACTTTATGCCGGCTTTTTTTCACCGCCAGCGTTGTCAGGGCCGCCGTCAGTACCAGCAGCACCAGTACGGCTCCCGCAAAAATCAGCCGCTTTACGTTCTCCTGCTTTTTTTCCGCCGCCTGCTGCTCCTGCTGTGCCTGTTCCTCTTCGGCCTTTTTCTGGGCCTCCTCCTGGAGCTTCTTCTGCTCTTCCTCTTCCGCCTTGAGCCGCTCTTCCTCTTCCTGCTGAAGCCTCTCGGCCTCCTGCTCCTGCTGGTAGCTCAACAGCTTGTCGTCCAGAGTGAGGGTATACTGCTCCATAAGCACGGCGCAGTCGGCGATGACCGTGCCTGACACGCCCATGTTCTCAGTCATTACTGTAAGTATAAACGGATTTTCCGTATATATTATACCGCTTGTATTATTAAATTCCTTATAGCTGCCGTATTTTTGGGCTATCTCATATTTGCCGCCCAGATAGGTGTTGAAATAGGTGTCCGGCTGGGCCAGCTTCAGGCAGTCGATTATATGTGGAAAACGCTCCTGCTCATAATACAGCGTCTTCATAACGTCGGTCATAAAGCGGGCGGAAAAATAACTGTAATCATAAAAGTCCGGGTCGTAGTCCTCCGTCGGCAGGTCAGAATACTGCTGGTACAGCTGCCGGCAGGCCTTGTCCGTGCCCAGATAGTTCATCACCAGATGGGCAAAGTCGTTGTTGGAATACACAAGGATGCTTTCCTCCGCTCTGGCAAGGGTCAGTCCGTTTATGTCGGAGTCCTGTGTCAGCTCGCCGTTATGCTCCTTTTCCGCCAGTATCATCATCAGCGGCACCTTGTACATGCTGGCGCTGTAATACCATTTGTTTTCGTTATAATACCAGGTATCCCCGGTGGCGGTATAGCAGTAGCCTATGCTGATATTGTCCTTATTGAGATTCTTCTTCAGAATGAAATCATCTACCAGGGCCTGCAGCTCATCAGCATCTATTATGCTCTCGCTGTCCGATTCGTCCGAAGCCTCTGTCTCCGCGGCCAGCGCCGCACCGGGCAGAGCCGCCAGAAGTGCAAGACACAAAAGCATGGCAGCAAATTTTTTTATTGTTGAACAGAAATGCCCCATCATAAGGTCTCCTGAAAAGTTTTTTTGCCTGTGATTCTTAGCTATGATACAAAAAAACACAGATTAAATCAAGTCTATTTACCTCAAATTTCGCGTAATTTCCAAAGTAAAGCTCTATACCGGGCATATTTTCCGCTCCGGCGAAAAATCTCCCCCTGCGGGACGTGCCTGTCAGACTGTCAAAAAACTATGCTTCAAGTGAAAAACAACATGGACGCGGGGGTGCGAGAGGGGGCAAGGCCCGCCTCGCATTCCAATAACGCGCCGCTGCAGCTTGTCAAAGAAGTCGCAAACGCCTTCTTTGACAAGCTGACAGGCTGCCGCATAGCGGCAGCCTGTATTGAAAATATACGATCTGTTATTGTGCCCAGGCGCTCCCGGACTCAGCCGTCAAACTCGCAGACAAAGCCCACGGTGCCGCTGTACCATTGGGGATAATCGCCCACGGGGTCATTGCGGCTGTCGTTATATACCCAGCCGTTGTGATACCAGAGCATCACATAGTCCTCGGCCACACCGTCATAGCTGTCCTCATAGGACGGCTCTCCGGTGTCCCAGGGGTAGAACGTCACCTCGTCCGTATTCTCCCAGACCAGTGTGCCTTCTATCCTGTGGCAGCCTATCCAGACGCGGCTGATACCGGCTTCATCGGCAAGCTTTACTATCTTGTCCAGCTCCTCCTGGCTGCTTATCACCGCCAGATGGCCGCCAAGCTGCGTACACCTGTCTCTGGCCTCTGTCCAGCTCACATCCTCCTTGAAGACCTGATAGGTGGATTCCTTCTTCTCCTCCACAGCAGGGGTCTCGGTTGCCGGTGGAGATGACGGTATCACCACAACGGCGCCGCCGGTCTGTCCGCCGCTCTCTGTTTCGGTATCGGATGTGGAGGCAGGCGGCGTCTCCGTGACCACGTCCTTTACTCCCTCATCGTTCCAGGCAAAGTCCTTCAGCATGGCGTTTATAATAATTGCCGCCACCACAAGCAGCGCGCAGAGCACCAGAACCAGAACCATCGGTTTTCTCTTGCGCTTTTTGACTTCCTCCGCTATTTTTTTCTCCCGCTGGGCGCTTTTGCCGTACTGGACGGCGGGAGTGACCGGCGCCTGCTTCGGCACTACCGGCTCAAGCTCCGGATTCTTCTCCTCTGTAAGTATGGGGACGGGCTTTCTTACTACCGCCTTTTCGGCCTCCCGCTCCTGTCTCTTCCCCAGAGAAGGTTCAAATACTTTTATCTCCTCCGGCTCCTCCGGGACTGTGGTCTCCCCGGCGGGTATACCGGTGTCCTCTTCCCGGGCGGCGCCGTCCACGGTCTCCGGCTCCCCGGCAGGGGTCTCCTCCGGGACAGGCTCTTCTGCGGCAGGCTCCTCCGCGGCAGGGACTTCCGGCAGCTCCGGAGTCTGAGCCTCAGTCTCTTCCTCCGGCGGCACTTCCTCCTCGCCCCGCTCGATTATGCCCACCATCAGGCGCTCAATGTCCGTCAGATCGTCATCGCTCTTATTGAATATGGCCTCCGCGCTGGGCGTGTCGCTGAGATACAGATTCTTCACGCAGCTGTCCAGCATTATCTGCATCTCTTCCACGCTCTGATAGCGCTCCGCAGCCTTGAAATGCGTGGCCTTTTCTATTATCTCACCCAGTCTCCGGCCGGCCGCCCTGGGGGCGGGGAAATCGTCCCCTCCCATGCGTCGCAGCTGTGGATTCTCACACTCGCCATCATAGGGGAGTCTGCCGTTATTTACAGCGTAATACAGCAGCATACCCAGCGAGTACACATCAGAGGCGGGGCTGCGCTGGCCGTTCCAATACAGCTCCGGCGCAATAAACTGCAGCTCCTGACCGTCCCAGCCGCTCTGTCTGGAGAGGCCGACAGACACGTTTCCGCTCTCATCCACATCAATGTTCTCAGGGTAAACTCCGCCGCGGAATGCGCGGCTCCCGGCCTCCGCCCTGATGCGGCGGCAGAGCTTTGAAACCAGCTCGCAAAGCTGCTGGCGGTTCATATCGATTATCTTATCACCCAGGACCTCGCCCGGATTGTATTTCATATCGCTCATGGGATCTCCTCCTGTCTGGATTCTCTTGAGGCACGTATTTATCGTATCACAGGCCTTGGTTTTCGTCAATGCCGGGCTTGATATCTGGATTATTTTTCCATCTTGTCGGCCATCTTCCCTATCTGGTCGGCATAGGACGCAAGCTCCTTGTTGGCTCTGCCCTCCATGCTGCGGCTGACATTTAGCAGTCTCTCCGCCGCGGCCACAAGGCGGGTAAAGGCGGCGCTTACGCTGCGTGCGCTGCCAGCGCTCTTTTTCTCTATGGGTATGCCCTCCGTGACCGCCGCAAGCTCGCCCTTTAGAAGGTCAAAGCTTGTGCCGCTGTAGGGAGCGAAGGCCTTATAGCCCAGGTCGTTATTGAGGAAGGCCGTAAAGCTGTCGGCAGACTCCGGGTCGCCATGGTTTATAAACACCATTTCCGGCTTGTTTTCAAAGCCTTTGAGCCAGCGGACAAGCCCGTCCTTATCCCCGTGGCCGCTGACGCCGGGCAGCACATCTATCCGGGCGTTGACACGCATGCTTTCGTTAAAGAGCTTTACCTCCTTCACCCCGTCCACAAGCAGCCGCCCCAGAGTGCCGGCGGACTGATAGCCCACGAAGAGCACCATAGACTCCGGCCGCCACAGATTGTGCTTGAGGTGATGCCGCACGCGGCCCGCATCGCACATACCGCTGGCGGAGATAATGACCTTGGGTGTCTTGTCCTCATTTATGGCCTTGGACTCCGCCTGAGACACTGACAGCTCAAGCCCCGGAAAGACGATCGGATTTATACCGGAGCGGATAAGCCCCTGCATCTTTTCATCCACATACTGGCTATCGCACTGGAGGAACACGTTGGTGGCCTCTATGGCAAGGGGGCTGTCCAAATACACGGAAAAGTCGCCGTGGCCCTTCACCAGATGTTTCTCCTTGATCTCCCTTATAAAATACAGCATCTCCTGAGTCCTGCCCACGGCGAAGGATGGTATCACCATGTTGCCGCCTCTGTCCAGAGTGGCCTGAATGCGCTCCGCCAGGGCGGACACATAGTCCACCCGCTCCGCGGAATGCAGTCTGTCCCCGTAGGTGGACTCCAGCACAAGATACTGGGTGTCCTTTACAAACTGCGGGTCGCGCAATATGGGCTGGTCAAGATTGCCTATATCGCCGCTGAAGCATATTTTCCTGCTCTCCCCGTTTTCCGTGAGCCAGACCTCTATGGCCGCCGAGCCCAGCAGATGTCCCACATCCGTCATGCGTATTGAGACGCTCTCGTTCACCTGCACCTTTTCGCCATAGCCGCAGGGGCGCAGGTTTGTGATGATGCCCTCCGCGTCGTTCATGTCATACAGCGGCTCTATCTCCGGCCCACCGTTTCTCAGGGACTTTCTGGTCTTCCACTCCGCGTCCGACATCTGGATATTGGCGCAGTCACGGAGCATTATATTGCACAGCGCGCAGGTTGCGCCGCTGGCATACACCGGGCCGCGAAAGCCGTTTTTATACAGCAGCGGCAGGTTGCCGGAGTGGTCGATGTGGGCGTGGGTCAGCAGGACAAAGTCGATATCCCCAGCGTTCACTGGCAGTTTTTGGTTTTCAAACAGGTCCTTGCCCTGCTCCATGCCGCAGTCCACAAGGCCCTTTTTATCTCCGACCTCTATGAGAGTGCAGCTGCCTGTAACCTCATGCGCCGCTCCAAGAAATGTTATTTTCACGGATTTTGCCCCCTTGGTTTTTTTATTATTTTACACCAGTAAAGCGTTTATATCAACAAATGTCACAAAAGTTTAAGATTTTTTAGTCCTTCTTCCTGCCGCGGCTTGAATTATTTTACAGGTGCGTTTATTATCTGCATATACATCAGACATTGAAAACGGAGAACCGGCATGGAACATTACCGCTCTATAAACTCATACCTGCGCGAACGCTTTGGCTGCAAGGTCTACAAGCTGGCGCTGGACGGCGGCTTCACCTGCCCGAATCGGGACGGAACGCTGGGCAGCAGGGGCTGCATCTTCTGCTCCGGCCGGGGCAGCGGGGATTTTTCCATCCCGGTGTCCTCCGACGCGGCGGCCGCGGTCGAAAAGGCCAGAGACCTTGTCCGCGCCAAAAACCGCGCCGGAAAATACATCGCGTATTTTCAAAGCTATACCGGCACATACGCTCCCCTGCCGCGGCTGAGAGAGCTGTACACCGCCGCCATGGCTCTGCCGGATATTGTGGCCCTTGCCATAGGTACAAGGCCGGACTGCCTTGGGGACGGCGTGCTGGAGCTGCTGGCAGAGCTCAACAGGATAAAGCCCATATGGGTCGAGCTGGGGCTTCAGACCATACACCAGGCCAGCGCCGACTATATTCGGCGGGGCTACAATCAGCCGGTCTATGACGAGGCCGTATCAAGGCTCAGGGTGGCAGGGCTGGAGACGGTGGCGCACATGATAATAGGCCTGCCCGGAGAGACGCCGGAGATGATGTTCGAGACGGCGGAATATATCGGCCGCAGCGGCGTGCAGGGGATAAAGTTTCAGCTTCTCCACGTGCTGAGCGGCACAGACCTTGCCGCCGATTACGCCGCCGGGAAATTCAAAGCGCTGGAAATGGATGAGTACATTGACATTCTTGCCGGCTGCATCCGCCGTATACCGCCCCATATGGTGGTGCACCGGCTCACCGGCGACGGGGACAAGCGGGAGCTTATCGCCCCGCTGTGGAGCGGGGATAAAAAGCGCGTGCTCAACGCCATAAACGAGGCCTTTGACGCCCAGGCGCTCCGTCAGGGGGAGCTGCTGTAAAAAGCGCGGACGGCGGCAAAGCAAATCATCGGGCCGCATCATAACAAAAAGCATAAAAAACTGTCGTCCTTCGGCCGTAAGGTCTTGGGGCGACAGTCTTTTTTGTTGTGATACAGCGGCGTTTTCACGCGCTGTGCGGCTCACTGCATATCAAAGAGATTGAGCTGACTGCTGTCGGGCAAATCGCCCAGCGCACCCAGAGTCTTAAGCTGCTCAAGGTGGGTCTGGCTGACCTTGGGGCAAGCGCGGCTCAACTCCTGGATGGATATGAACTGCTGCCCTGTCTCCTTGCAGCGTGCCAGATCCTGCGCCGCCGTCCCACCCAGGCCGGAGATGGACACAAAGGGCGGGCGGAGCTGTCTGTCTGATACGATGAGGAATTTTGAGGCGTCCGATTCATACAGGTCTATAGGCGCAAACTCAAAGCCCCGCATGTTAAACTCATACACCGCCTCCAGCGTCACCAGCAGATCCTCCTCGTTGGCGGTGAGGTCCTGTCTGCGGCGCATTTCGTTTATCTTCCGGCGCACCGCGTCGGCGCCCACGGTCATCATGGCCGCGTCAAAGCCGCCCTTCTGGCTGCGCCTGTAGAAATAGGCGCTGTAGAAGGCCAGAGGCTCATGCACCTTAAACCACGCAATGCGGAAGGCCATCATAACGTACGCCACCGCGTGGGCCTTGGGGAACAGGTAGGCTATCTTCCGGCAGGACTCTATATACCAGTCCGGCACACCCAGACTCTTCATCTGGCTCTCCGCGTCGCCGGGGAATTCCCCGCTCTTTTTGACCTTGCCCTTACGCACCGCCTCCATGGTCTTGAAGGCCAGCGACGGCTCCATGCCCTTGGAGATGAGATACAGCATTATATCGTCCCGGCAGCCCACAGTCTCATTGACGGTGGCTATGCCGTTTACTATAAGGTCGTGGATATTGCCCGCCCACACGTCTGTGCCGTGGGAGAAGCCCGAAAGCCGCACCAGCGTGTCAAACTGCTTTGGCTGGGTGTCCACCAGCATCTGCCTTGTAAAGCCGGTGCCGAATTCAGGCACGCCGATAGTGCCGGTCTTGCCGATTATGGGGTCGTCATCCGGCAGGCCCAGGGCAGCGGGGCTTGTGAATATGGACATGGTATCAGGGTCAGCCAGGGATATCTTCTGGGCGTCCACCCCGGTCACGTCCTCCATCATGCGTATCATGGTGGGGTCATCATGGCCCAGCTCGTCCAGCTTCAGCAGGTTTGCCTCCATGCAGTGATACTCGAAATGGGTGGTGATAATATCGCTGTTGGGGTCGTCCGCCGGGTGCTGCACCGGGCAGAAATCCGTCACGTCCATGTCCTGGGGTATTACCACCAGTCCGCCGGGGTGCTGGCCGGTGGTGCGCTTTATACCCACCAGCCCCAGCGCGAGTCTGTTCTCCTCGGCCTTGGTGGCGGTAGTTCCGTGCTCCTCCAGATACTTTTTCACATAGCCGTAGGCGGTCTTCTCAGCCAGCGTCCCGATAGTCCCGGCTCTGAACACATGGTCTGAGCCAAAGAGAGTCTCGGTGTATTTGTGGGCCTTGGCCTGATATTCTCCGGAGAAGTTCAGGTCTATATCAGGGGTCTTCTCATTCCCCGGAAAACCCAGAAAGGTCTCAAAGGGGATATCAAAGCCGTCTCTGGTCATATCCGTGCCGCAGTCCGGGCAGTTTTTCGGCGGCATGTCCGCGCCGCAGCCGTAGCTGCCGTCGGCGATAAATTCGCTGTGGCGGCATTTGGGACACACATAGTGGGGCGGCAGGGAGTTTACCTCCGTGATGCCGGACATGTAGGCCACGATGGATGAGCCAACGCTGCCCCGGCTGCCCACAAGATAGCCGTTTTCCAGAGAGTTCTGCACCAGCTTCTGGGCGCTCATATAGATAACGTCATAGTTGTGGTCAAGTATCGTGTTCAGCTCCACATCCACCCGGCTCTGCACTATCTCAGGCGGCTCTTCCCCGTAGATGCGGTGCATCTTGTCATAAACAAGCTGTTTCAGATCCTGCGCGGAATTCTCTATTCTGGGCGGGAACAGCTCCTTTGGCAGCAGCTCTATCTGCTCCACCTGGTCCGCTATGGCGCGGGTGTTTGTGATGACAACCTCTTTCGCCGTCTCCTCGCCCAGATACTGAAACTCTGCCAGCATCTCCTCGGTGTTGCGGAAGAAGATGGGGCAATCCCGGTCGGCATCGGAGAATTTCTTTGCAGACTGCAATATTTTGCGGTACTGCTCGTCCTCCGCGTCCAGAAAATGCACGTCGCTCGCGGCGATGACAGGCTTATTCAGCTTCCGCCCCAGCTCAAGGATAGTGCGGTTATAGTCCTGCAAAACGCCCGCGTCCTTCACGACGCCGTTGTCCACGAGAAAACCGTTGTTGCAGATCGGCTGTATCTCCAGATAGTCATAGAAGGCGGCAATTTTCTCAAGCTCTTTCTGGCTTGCGCCCTTCATCACTGCCCCGTACAGCTCGCCCATACCGCAGGCGGAGCCCACCATGATCCCCTCCCGGTGCTGTATAAGCAGGCTCTTGGGTACAGTGGGGGTCCTGTGGAAGTATTTGAGATACGACTGGGATATCATCTCGTAGAGGTTTTTAAGCCCCTTGCGGTTTTTCACCAGCAGTATCATATGGTAGGACTTGGCGATGTCCGTGCGGCGCAGGGAATGATACACGGTCTCGATATCGTCCACAGTCTTTGCCCCCTGCTGCTGGAGCATTGGCAAAAACTTCTCCATCATCCGCGCCACCACCATGGCGTCGTCCGAGGCTCTGTGGTGGTTGAACTGGGGCAGGCCCAGATGATTTGAGACGATATCCAGCTTGAAGCGCTTCAGCTCTGGCAGCAGCGCCTGGGCCAGGGCAAGGGTGTCCAGAAATACAGGTGAAAACTTCAGCCCCTCCCGGTTTGCGGCCGCCGTCATAAAGCCCACGTCAAAATGGGCGTTGTGGGCGATGATGGGCCTGTCCCCGATAAAGTCCATGAATTTTACCATGGCCTCTTTTTCCAGCGGCGCGCCCTTTACGTCGCTGTCTTTTATGCCGGTGAGCTGGGTGATATCCGGGGGTATGTGCATCTGCGGGTCTACAAAGGTGTTGAAGACCTGCTTTATCTCCCCGCCGGAGAAGATCACCGCGCCTATCTCCGTCATACGGTCGTTCATGGCGTTCAGCCCCGTGGTCTCTATGTCAAAGGCCACAAACTCCGTGTCCAGCGGCAGGCGGCTCTTGCCTATGACGGCGCTGTTGCCGTCCATGTCGTTTACAAAGTAGCACTCAAGCCCGTATATTATCTTTACGCCGTGCTTTTTGCCCTCTTTCCACATATCAGGAAAGGCCTGGGCC
>CAYFSB010000024.1:0-11274 GCA_964345655.1 uncultured Oscillospiraceae bacterium | reverse complement strand
AATGTCCAGACCGTCCCGGAGCTTTTGCGCCTGACCTGCCAGAAAAAATAAGGCGAGGTAAAAGCAATATGAAAAAAAGGTGGCTGTTGGTGACGGCTCTGTCCGTGTTTGCATATGGGGTGCTCATGTGCCTGCTGGTGTACGCGGAATCCTTTTCGGACAGCACCTCAATTCGGACGATAGGGGACGCCATATGGTTCTCACTGGTGACGCTGACCACGGTGGGATACGGGGATTTCTTCCCGGTGACAGCCGCAGGGCGGGTGATAGGCGTGCTGTTTTTGCTTTTGAGCACCGGCTTTTTGACCCTGCTCATTGGCGCGGCGTTGTCTCTTATGCTAAACCAGATCTTTCCCAAGCTGCGTCTGCGCTGCCTTCGCCGCAGCCGCTGGTACATATTCTCCGAATTGAACCCGGAGTCTGCGGCACTGGCGCTGAATCTGGCGGCGGAGGCCCCGAAAGCGGCCTATGTGTTTATGACCGGGCAAAAGGACAGTGAGGGCCTTCTCAGCGCCATGCCAGGGCATAACTGCTTTCGCTTTAAGGGCACGACAGATGAGCTTTTGCGCCTAAAGATGGAGCATGAAGGCATTTTTGTGTTCTTCATGGGCGGGGACGGGTATGAAAATTACCGCGCCGGCCAGGCGATGTGCGGTCAGGGCTTGCATCTGTATTGCCAGACTGCCCTGACGCCGGATGTCAAGGCCCCGGATATGACGCTCTTTGACAGATATGACTGCTGCGCTCGCCTGCTGTGGCAGCGGCTGCCGGCCTCGGCCGCAGAGCACAAAATAGTTCTGATCGGCAGCGGAAAATACAGCGAGCCGATTTTGGAGCGCGGTCTGCTGACCAATGTTTTTTCGCCTGAGCAGCATATTGAGTATCACGTGTTTGGGGAACATGCCGGGTTTATAAATAATCATCAGGGGCTTGGCACCGCAGTGAACATAGGCCAATCAGATGCGCCGGGGGACTGCCTGATCTATCATACGGGGGCCTGGAATGAGGATGGCGCGCTTTTAGAGAGCGCGGACAGAATAATCCTCTGTTCCGACAGCGACGGGGAGAATCTGGAATATTTACAGCAGCTTCGCCGCTATTTTGCGGTCAGCGGGAAGGTATGTCTGCGCCTTGCCCACCCTATGGAGGGCACATTGACCTTTGGCACAGACCGGGATATATTCACACCAGAGTTGGTTATGCACACCAGACTTGACCGCACAGCTGTGGCCATGCACGAAATATACAGCCGCTCCATGGGCGAGAGCACCCCAAAATGGGCCCAGCTCAGCGAATTTGCCCGCCAGTCCAATATTGCGGCGGCGGATCACCTGCCTGTGAAGCTGCGGCTTTTGCTCTGTGACGACTCCGTCCGGGAGATAGATTCGGACCTGTGCAGGAAGGCATATGCCCGCTATCTTGAGACCATGCCCGCATGTGCTGTGCTGTATCGCCAAATCGAGCATGAGCGTTGGATGCGCTTCCACGCCATGTATAACTGGCGCTACTCTCCTGAGCGGGATAATGCGGCTCGCCGCCACCCGGCCATGCTGCCCTTTGAAGAGCTGACCGAAAAAGAGCAGATGAAGGACGATTTTGCCTGGGAACTGCTGGGTGTTTTGGCCGAGGAAAAACAAATGTAAATTTTGGTTGAATTTGAAGGATTTTGTGATATTTTATAATCAGTAATGTTTTTATGGGGAAAATTTACTTTTTTAAGCAAAAAAGTAAAAAGTTTACATAATTCTGGCAAAAAATGACTTATGAGCAGTAAATCAGGGGGAGTGGAGACATGGGGCAGTCAAGAAAAATAATAGTTCTGCTTATTTTGATATCCATGCTGTGCAGCATTCTTCCCCTGAGCGCCTACGCTCAGAGCGGTACCCAGTCCACTGAGACCACCGGAGAGAACGAGACCACCGGAACAGGCGCGGGCGCGGGTACCGGAGAGAACGAGACCACTGGAACAGGCACAGGTACCGGAGAGAACGAGACCACAGGCGCAGGCACAGGAGAGAATGAGACCACAGGCGCAGGCACAGGAGAGAGTTAGACCACAGGCACAGGCACAGGAGAGAATGAGACCACAGGCACAGGCGCGGGCACCGGAGAGAACGAGACCACAGGTACCGGCACAGGCACCGGAGAGAACGAGGGCGAAGAGGGCATTGCCCCGGCGTCCCTTGAAGGTGAGGAGGCCAGCGTTACGCTGCCGGAGAATCTGCCAGAAAACGAAATCGACAGTCTGACTATAGGCGATACAGCAGTAGACACCACAGCGAGCGATCTGACTACCGGCTGGAGTGACTCCGGCTCAGGCTGGGAATACATAAAGAGCGTATATATTGCGTTGGTAAATGTGAGCACAACAGGCATCACTGCTACCGGCGGAAACCTGAATATAGCGGCGGCAGGACTTAACCACATCGGCACTCTCAGCTGTGATGGGCAGCTTCACCTGTTGGGCTCCGGCATTGTGCTGGTGGACAAGCTGGAGGTGCCGGATGGGAAGCTGTTCCTGTATACCGGCGGTACTGCGGCGCTGTTTATAAAGGATAGCTCCGCAGAGAATACCTATGTGCTGGTTAACCCCAGCTCTGCCCAGGGAATTCTGGATGAGAGCTATACTTTGCCGACCGGCTGCTCATTTGTTCTGCCTCAGGGCACGGCTATGGAGGTGTCTGTGAGCCTGAGCGGGGACGGCACATTGTCCACCGGACGGCTGACGGTTCCGGCATCCTCAAAGCTTATAATACGCAGCGGAGCGCTGCTGAAAGTGAGCAGCAATATTATAGACATCCGAACATTGATGGCGTCTCTGGATGTGAACGGCACTCTGGCAATTGATTCCGGAGGCAAGGTGAGTCTGGGCGGGTATCTGAACGTGGCCGCTGGAGCCGGAATTTACTGCGCGGACTACATATGCGGGGATTACACAACCGACAGCTTCGCGCAACCTGGGACCACAATTAACATGCGGGGAAATGTGAACTATTATGCTGCTTCCTCCGACAACACAATAAAACTCAGTGACGTGAACATCTTTCTCAAATCTCAGGAGACGGATTCTGCTGTGCTGAAAAGCATCGCCAGTAAAGGCGACTGCACTCTTTACAGCCCGGCTCCATCCACAAGTCTCTGCGTGCAGGATATCACAGTGGCGGATGGCACACTCAGCTTTTCGGGATATGAGTGCTATGACGGAGTAAAAAGCAGGATCAGACCCTCAGAGCTTACAGTGACCGGCACTCTTGGAGGAAGCGGCCTGCTTATTCTGAAAAACAGTATTTTTAATGTTACAAACAATGCGGTACAGGCCGGCGGCGTAAGACAGACAGGCGGAGTGCTGAATGCGGCATATGGATGTACAAATGCTCCCGTTTCGGCAGCGTTTTTCTCCAAGTATTACAGCAATGAGTCCGCCGGAGCGACTCTGGCCAGGGGTGAAAATATCCCATTTTAGACAGCTTTTTTGACTGTTCATATGTACGGCGGAGGATATACAATCGTAGAAAAAAACAGCGCTGTAATTGAAGCCGGACTTATCAGCTCGGAATATCTCCGGGGTGATGAGGCACTGAGCTACTCTGCCATGGCTGCAAAATCCAAACAGCTTACAGACGATGAGCAGCTGACCATACCTGATAACAATAAAATGGCAATACAAGTCTGCGGCCTTGAAAACGGTGTACTGAAGACTTGGATATTTGTGGACGATGCGGCGGGTACAGGAGTTGTGAACCCGGTGGTATACCCGGCTCAGGTGCTTTCAATAACGGCTATGTGGGTACAATCTATACCCGCAGGCCAGGCAGGCAGTTCTTTCACATCCACAGTGCTTACCAATACAGGCACCGGAATTCTGGGTGGAAGCAGTGGAGCAAGCCTGGCGCCAAAGGGCCAGGCAGTAGGCGTTTCCGCAAACGTAAGCTCTGGCGGAAATTCCGGCGGCGCAGAGTCCGATGGAGGAGATAATACCGGTGGTAATACGGGCGGCAACACCGGCGGGACCACAGCCGCGGCGGCGCGGCAGGTGAAAGCCTCCGTATCTGCCGGTGGCGCAAAGGCAACGGCAACAGTCAGCGGCAGCCATGTGGCAGCGCTGGTGCAGCAGAACGCGGACAAGCTCACCGTCAGCACCACATTCGGGGAGCTGGCGCTGCCTTCGGCACTGCTGAGTGAGCTGAATGGTCTAAAGGCCGATAAGTTTAATATAGAGATTGAGAGCGGCGGCGACATGCTCAACGGCGGTGATGAGGAACCGAATTTCGGCTGCCCCGCCTTTACGGTCAGCATATTTGCCGACGGGGAGAAGATAGACGGACTGGATGCCGAACTGAGCTTTTCACTGGATTACAGCCTTCAGCCGGAAGAGAAGGCCGGGGACCTTGTGGTCCTGGGCATCCTCGGAGACGGGAGCTTTGTGGGAATTGACTGCGCGTTCAACCAGAAGACGGGCCGTCTGAGTTTCGCAGCGGGGCTGTATGAGGGATATGTGATAGCCTGTTTCCCCTTTGACGATGTGAAAAAGGACGATGAATTCTATTCCCAGGCAGTGCTGGCATATCTTTATGGTCTGGTGCCGGAGACTGAGGACAGGCTCTTCGCCATGGACAGAAAGATGAGCCATACAGACGCCGCGGATATGCTGCTGCGCGCGCTCTGTGTACTGAACAGCAGACAATCGGACGCGCCCGCGGCTAAGGCCGGGGACGCAGCGCTGCTCTCGGCGTGGAGGGGTGCGGTTTTCGCCTGGAGCGACAGCGCGGAGGAGTCGGAGCTTTTCACCATGGAGGAGCTGGCTGAGTTTATCTGCGTTTATATCCTGCCGGAGGAGGCACCGCCGGAGGAAGATGAGCTGGAGAGCTTTGCGAAAGGCAGAAATATTTCCCAGGACAGACTGCAATATGTGATGCGCCTGACAGAAGAGAAAATTTTTACCGAGGATGAGGCTGTGGACGGCGGGGCTGTGCCCACAAAAATACAGATGGCCATAGTGCTTGAACGGCTGTTTTTGCGCTGAGACAGGGGAGACGGCAGGCATGGAAAAATATGATATCTGCATTTGCTGTGCCATACAGGACAGCGACAGCGCAAGGCGGCTGTACGAGAGTATAAAAAGCTACAAGCTTCCGCCCAAAACCACTCTGCCTGACGCGACGCTGGGCTACAGCAATATTTTGCTGGACAGTTCAGAGTCTCCGTTTACGGAGGATGCGGCGGCGCAGCTGGATAACTGCCGCTGCCTTGTGCTGATATGCTCGCCATACACAAAGAATTGCAGGCCGATAATTGACAGACTCGCATATTTCAAGAAGACAAGGAAAGAAGAGGCGATACTGCTCTGCGCGGCCTGTGTATTCCTCTGGTTTGGCCTCAGGGCCAAGCGAGAGGGGGATATTGCTGTAAAGCAGACGTAGCAGAGCGTTCAGGTGGCGGACAGGCTGATTGACGAGCTGCCTGAGATCTTTGCCGATGAGCCAGAGGCGCAGCAATATATTGATGAGGCCATTGAGAAGGCAAAGGCCGGGCTGGCTCAGTCCGGTATGGAGGGCCTTCTTGAAACCGGCAGCGAGACGGAGGACTGAGTATGGATTATCAGTATGATGTATTCCTCAGCTATCGCCACAAACCGCTTGACGGCGTAATAACACAGAAGACCTTTAATGTGCTGGAGGGTTACCGGCTGCCGGCATCGCTGAAGGCCAGGGGCTGGGCATATACGAAGAGCTGGCCGGAAGCGGAGCGGAGACTGCCAAGACGGCTCTCGCCTCGGCGAAAAACAATCTTGGCAGAGTTTTGAACTCCGCCGGAGACTATAGCGGAGCGGCAGTGCTGTTTGACGAGGCCATAGAGCTGCTACGGAGCATCGACGGGCAAAACGGCGGCGATACGCTGGCCACCTTTTTGAGCAACGCCGGGGCAAACGCGGTGGACGCCGGAGATTACCAGGCGGCGGGGACATACCTGAAGGAGAGCGCGGAGCTGTTTTCACAGCTTGCCGACAGCAGCGGGGAGATAAGCTCTGCCGGGGCTTCAGCCGCATATAATTACGGTCTGGTGCTGTACCGCAGAAGCGAATATAAGACGGCCGAGTCTGTCTTGACCGAGACCGTGGGACAGTATGAGCTCATATATGAGCAGAGCCCGTCACGGCAGAACCTGGCCCAGCTTGTGCAGGCGCGCTCCACTCTGGCAGCATGCCTTACAGATGAGGGCAGCTTTGAGCAGGCCATGGAGGTATGTCTGGCGGCGATCCCCGACGGGGAGACGCTGGCGCAGGACAGCGAGAACAGCTCCGCTCAGACGGCGCTGGCTGAACTGTACAATAACTGCGGCCTGTGCTGCAACATGCGCGGAGACTATGCCGCAGCGGGGGACTGGTATGAAAAGGCACTGACTGTGCGTCAGGCGCTGTATGCGGACTCAGAGAGCACTGCGGATCAGGCGCTGTGTGCGCTGTCCAATATGAACGCGGGAGAGAACGCCTTTAAGGGCGGGGATTATACCGCGTCGGAGCAGGATTTTGAACAGGGCCTCGACCTACTTGAGCCGGTGTGCCAGAGCCTTGGGGACTACTATGAGGCCCAGTATTTGAGCTGGCTGTCATTTTATCAGCTGGCATTTCAGGGGGATTATCAATCGGCGCTGACTTCTTCAGCCAGAGCGGTGGAGCTTCAGCCGGAGCTTGTGCTGGCGTACTATTATTACGGCTACGCGCTGATGTACAACGGCGAATATGAGCAGTGCGACGAGGTGTTTTCTGCGCTGGCGGATCTGGGCCAGGGGGCGGTGACAAATATCAGCCTGGATTTTGATGCCCTCACAAGGGCGGGGCTGTACCGTGAGCACATGGATGCGGTTTTGGAAATAATAGCAGGCTGACTTTGGCCTGGACAGGGAGGGGCGAAACATGATACGCACTAAAATATGCGCCCTGTGCGCGGTGATAGGCTGGCTGCTGCTTATGAGCTCCTGCTCCGGCAGTCTGGCGCTCAGTACGGCTAAAACCTCGACTGAGACCCCGCTTGCAGCTGTCCGGACGGAGAAGATCGGCGGATACAGGCTGACGCTGCCTGATGGCTGGAAGGAGCTGGAGGATGTGGAGGGCTTCTATGTGGGGCCGAACTATCCGGAGGACCGCTCCAATATCAGCGTCACTGTCACAGAGAAAACCGGCGAATATGACGGCATGTTTAACAAGGCCGGAGCAGAGGAACTGAGGGACCAGTTTGAAAAGCTGTATTCCCTGACCACCGGCGAGGATACCAAGGTCGAGATCGAGGAATATGGCCAGTGCCTTGTAGATGGCTACAGCGCACTGAGCCTGCTGCTCACAACTGAGCTCTCCGGTACCGACTGCCGCCAGCTTGTCTATGTGGTGGAGGCGGATGAGCTGTATGTCTTCAGCTTTACACAGTTTGGAGATGTGGACATGGGGGATCTTTTCGATACGGCGGATGAGAGGATTAGTCTTGTTGCGCAGGAGGGAGTGTAAAGCCGTCTGCGCGTAAGAAAGCCGGAATCACAAAAATGCTTTAGGAGGCCTGACTATGGGAAAGACTTTGGTGGCATATTTCTCTGCCACCGGTACAACAGAGAGAGCGGCAAAATTATTGGCGGAGCGGCTTCACGCGGAGCTGTTTGAAATAAGACCCCTGATACCTTATACAAAAGCGGAGCTGGACTGGAACGATGAAAAAAGCCGCTCCACCCTTGAGATGAGCGACCCATCAGCCCGGCCTGCCATTGCGGAGAGCTGTGGCAATATGGACGAGTATGACACTGTGTTTCTGGGTTTCCCCATATGGTGGTATGTGGCCCCGGCAATAATCAGAACTTTTTTGGAAGCTTACGATTTCAGCGGGAAGACTATCATCCCATTTGCCACCTCCGGCGGAAGCGGTATGGGCAAGACCGACAGCGGCCTTCATGCGCTCTGCCCGGACACTGTTTCCTGGCGGCCGGGAAAACGCTTTAAAAAGAGCGTCTCGGCGGAAGAGCTGGAGAACTGGGCTGGGGGCCTTGGGCTGTAAAAACGCCCATGGCATAATAACACCGATCCGGGACTGTGTTGTCCTGAATCGGTGTTATTTTTATTACTCATGCTCATCGCTGCTGCAAAATCTGGACTCGTCATTTGTCCAGCCCCTGTCCAGCAGCCAGTATGAGCGCTCCTCGTCCACCTGATCCTCCGGGGTCTCAGCTCTGAGACAGGCGGTTTTCAGTCTGGTCTCATAGGCACGCAGATCGGCCACTGTGAATTCGAGGCCCAGCTCTTTTGCCTCCGGCAGCAAAACCGCCTCTACCAGAGCCTCTCGTATTTCAAGGCTGCCGGGGTATGCTGCCTCTGCCGCCATGACACGCTCCTGCATGGCCGGGTCGTTATCATAGCGCTGAAAAAATTTTATCACGTTATCATTCATTATCAAATTCTCCGTTTCAACTGGCGGTGTTTTCACAAAGCATTATACTATAAAGTATCCGCCCATTGCAAGAAAATTCAAGGGTGTCTGCGAAATTCCCAGGTCTTTTTTCATAAAACCGCCCAAGAAACGTTTCCCGTTGGCGCGGCGGTAATCCAATATTCAGTATTGATGATGAATGTAAAATTGTCCTTGAAACGGTAGAAAGACAGGAGTATATTTAAACATAAAAATTCTGTCAATTTAATGTAGTACAACGTTAAAAATGTAAACGGAGGTGGCGTATGAATTTCCCTCAGCTTCAGTATTTTTATGAGATAGGCGTATGCGGCAGCTTTACTGAAGCGGCCAAACGGCTGCATGTAACTCAGCCCTCGCTGTCAAAGGCCGTCTCCGCGCTGGAGGCGGAGACCGGGTGCCAGCTTTTTTACAGGACGAAGAGCGGAGTGCAGCTCACGGAATGCGGAGAGGCCTTCTTTGCCCAGACCGGTGTGGTCCTGCGGGAGTTTGACAAGCTTTCCAATATGAATTGCGCCAAGAGCAGTCTGGCTGTCGGAATTCCACCAACCATGGGCCACTGTTTTATCCCGGAAGTTATGAAGATAAGCCAGCGGGCACTACAGGGCGCCATAATCTGGAAGGAGGTGGGCACAGCCCTGCTGGAAAAGGCGCTGAAGTGCGGCACCATAGACGCCGCCTTCCTGCCGCTGCCTATCGTGGAAAATATGGAGCAGTTTGACTATGTTCCATTTACATCGGTGGAGGAACAGCTGTATGTCTCCGAAAAGCACCCGCTTGCCGGAGAGA
This sequence comes from uncultured Oscillospiraceae bacterium, assembly GCA_964345655.1. GTDB lineage: Bacteria > Bacillota > Clostridia > Oscillospirales > Oscillospiraceae > Limivicinus. The sequence goes on along the minus strand of CAYFSB010000024.1, from coordinate 2,041 downwards.
AAGCCATCACAAGAAAAATGGTGGAGAGCGAGACATTTGTACTGTTTTCTCAGGATTATAATCAGAATGTGCCCTTTGCCCGGCTCTTTGATAACTCCGGCTTCAACCCGACAAAGGTGACCTATACAAGCCAACTGTCCACCGCCCTTGAGATGATTGAAAAAAATATGGCTGTGTCAATTCTTATTGATGAGATCCGCAAAAGAGAGAATACAAAATACCATATTTCGGCCATTCCTCTCTCTCCGCCTTTCCGGATGGAACTGGTGCTGGCCTGGAGCAAGGGCAAATGCCCCAAAGAATTGAAGGCGCTAATCAGAGAAATTCGTGATTTTTATCACTAATTTGGCACAATTGCCCCCAAATATTCCCGAAATGAATGGAACTATGTATAACAGCAATTGGACTTTCACAATTTAAAGCTTTATAATGCTAATAATCCGGATAGCAAAGGCGCTGCCTGTGTAGGGGCAGCGCCTTTGCCATATCGAGATAAAAGAGAAAGGATGAAAAAAATGAAAAAAATAAGCTGACTGCCCTGGTATCAATGGTTATAGCCGTTGCGCTCATGGTGTCCCTGTGCCTTGCCGGATGCGGTAATTCCACACCAGCCCAGCAGAGTACCGCCACCGCTGCACCCAGCGCCGATACTCAGGCTGCCCCTGCCGAGACATACGAATTTTCTCTGGCTCACCACCATGCAGTGGATTCCATTACCGACCATATGTGCAATGATTTTGCCAATCTCGTGGCTGAAAAGACCAACGGAGCGGTTAAGATCACCGTGTATCCCTCCGCACAGCTGGGCTCTGAGCAGGAAGTGGCCGACGGGCTGCTTGTAGGAACACAGCAGTTTGGCATGGTCACCGCAGCCTGAACCTATTTGGACGCTGTGGACGGCTTTGGCGTTGACGCCCTTCCTTTCATGTTCTCAAGCTGGGATGAGATAAACTATGTACTTAACGACACGGAGTTTGGCGAGGCCATGAACCAGAAGTTGATAGATGCCGGCGCACGGATACTGGTCTATGTGCCCTGCGGCTCCCGCCAGATGATATTCCCTGATATGCGCGTATTTTGGACGCAGGGAAAACTGGCCGAAAAAGCCGCGCGCCGCAGTAAAACAGGTATTGAGGTCTGCCTGGGACGCCAAGTGGGCGCTTATTGCCCCGGTAATAGTTCTGGGCGGAATCATGAGCGGCTTCTTTACCGCCACTGAGGCCGGTATAGTGCTGGTCATATATTCAATATTCGTCAGCGTTTTTGCCTATAAGGAGATAAGTCTCCGGGATCTGCCGAAGATCTTTAACAAGGCCTGCGTGAGCATGGCGGTGCCCTGCATGATAATCTGCCTTGCCTCCCTGTTTGGCCAGGTTATCACCAGAGGAAATCTGGCGACTATACTTTGCAGCAACCTGCTGGGCATAACCACTGACAAGACACTTATCATGCTGCTGGTTATAGCCATACTCTTTGTTGTGGGGCTGTTCCTTGACGGCACGGTGGCCATGATGATATTTGTGCCGGTGCTTTTTCCCATAGGAAACGCCGTGGGACTGGACCCGATACATTTTGCCATAGTCATCATGATAACTATTCTTATCGGAACTATCACGCCGCCGGTTGGCCTGCAGCTTTTTATCGCCGCGGGTATAGCCAAGGTGCCTGTGACCAAGGTGGTAATATGGCCCTTTGTGGCGGTTATGATGGCGCTGATGTTCCTGTATGCCTTTGTCCCGCAGTTTATTACGTTTATTCCCGGTCTGCTGGCATAGCGGGAGAGCAGGTTTCTTTTGAAATATCCGGCACAGCCGGACAAAAATAAGTTTTTTGAGGAGAACTTTGAAAATGGCTACAAGCGAAAGATATGAGCGATTGAAAAAACGTATGCAGGAAGCGGAGCTGGATGTGGTTGTGGTCATATCCCCGGAAAATACGCTGTATTTTGCCGAGACCTACATAATGACCCAGTCCTCTATCCGGGACAGGCTGGAAATTGCTGTTCTGCCCCTGAATCAGGAGCCGGTGATGATAGGCTGCA
>CAYFSB010000023.1:4298-11470 GCA_964345655.1 uncultured Oscillospiraceae bacterium | reverse complement strand
CTCTTTCAGGTTCTTGTTTGCTGCGTCTGCCTGGGTCTCATCGGAAAAGCACCACACGTCAATATTGTTGGTGGAGGTGCCGCCTATCTTCACCGTGCCCGCGCTGCCGAAAATATACAGCGTCTCTTCAAGCTTTCTGGGGAAGACGTTCACGGTTCCCTCAATGGTGCCAAGGGCGCCGTTTGAGAATTTCAGCACAGCCATGCCCAGGTCCTCTGCTTCCAGGTAGTCGTGTAACTGTCTGCGGGTCGCGCCGTAGACCTCCTCAACCTGTCCGCCAAACATCCAGCACAGCAGATCTATGCCGTGGATACACTGATTCATCAGGCATCCGCCGTCCTGCTCCCATGTGCCCCGCCAGGGGGCCTGATCATAGTAGTTTTTGTCCCTGTTCCATCTCACGTTTATGGAGCCGTGGGACAGCCGCCCAAAGCGCCCCGCGTCCAGCGCGGCTCTGGTCTTCTGCACCGCCACATTGAAGCGGTTCTGGTGGCAGACGCTTACCTTCACGCCCTTCTCCTCGGAGCGGCGAATTATCTCGTCCGCGTCGGCCATGCTCATGGCCATAGGCTTTTCGATAATGACGTTTATACCCCTGTCAATACAGTCCAGCGCTATCCGGGCATGACTGCCGCTCTCGGTGGCAATGCTCACAAGCTCCGGCTTCACCTGGTCAATCAGGTTTACATAATTCTCGTACTGCTTTATTGAGCCGTCGTTTTCAAGGCCATGCTTTGCAAGCAGCTGCCCCATTCTCTCCGGCACAATGTCGCATACCGCAGCTATCTCAAATCCGTTTGCCACAGCCGCCTTGATATGGTTTGTAGCAATACGGCCACAGCCTATAAGTGCGTATCTCATGTTTATTTCTCCCCTATGGACGCAATTTCACCGACTATTTTAATCCCCGCATGAGCATCTCCAAAAGGCAGATAAAGCGGGTCTATCTCCTGCTCCGCCGAGAGCTTTTGAAGGATCTCCTCCGTATTGGGTCTTGAGAGCTGGTTCCGGTTACCAACCATTGTCTCTGGCCACACCACGTAATCAAATACTGTCACGCATTGCTTACCGGCAAAAAATGCCTCACGCTGAAGCCCTCCGGAATCAGTCACAATTTTCTCAGCATGCTTTACCAATGCTACTGAGGTAAGGTATCCGACCGGCTGGCAGAATATCAGGTTATGCAACCCGTGTTCATTCTTAAGGTGCAGTACAGTGGCGCGGTTTCTGGGATGTACCGGGTATATGGTTGGAGCGTCAAGCCTGTCCATAGCCGATAGAATGTTCAAGAGCTTTGCGTCATCATCCGTATTCTCCTGCCGATGACATGTGAGATAGTAAAAGCTGTCAGGTATCGGCAGCTCCGCGCCGTCAAAGTCCAAAAGTGTATGCCGGTTAATTTCTCCAGCCTGCTCCCCATAGTAGCAAAATGCGTCATACATAGGGTCTCCAACCAGTTTTGCTCTGTCGCCTATGCCCTCTTTTGAGAGAAAATCCATAGCCGATCTGGTACAGGCCAGCAGTTTTGCAGACACATGGTCGGTGCATATCCGGTTTACTTCTTCAGGGTTGTCTAAAGTGCCCAATCTGTTTCCGGCCTCCACATGGCACACCGGGATATGGAGCTTAACTGCTGCCAGGGCAGCAGCAAGTGTTGAGTTAGTATCGCCGTAAACCAGAAGGGCGTCCGGCTTTTCCTTCAGGAGCACTTCCTCTACGGCGCCAAGCATCTCTCCGGTCATTTTTCCGTGGCTGCCACCGGATATGCCCAGGTTATAATCAGGCCTTGGTATATTCAGCTCCTGAAAGAAAATATCCGACATGTTATAATCAAAGTGCTGTCCGGTGTGAACCAGCACCTCAATGGCATCCTTGCGCAGGAGGCGCGATACCACGGCAGCCTTTATAAACTGCGGTCTTGCTCCTACAACAGTAACAATTTTCATGAAAAAACCCCGTTTTACAGACGCCAGTACAGATAGCCTGCATCGGTATACTCATTCTTGTCCAAGATACCCTTTACGTCTATGAGCACTTTTTTCACTCCGGGGGCATACATCCGGTCGATCTGCTCCATGGTGATGCCCCGATACTGCTCATGGGCAACCGCGATAACCACGGCATCCATGTCTTTCACGGCGCTCTCATCGGCAAGCTTAAGACCATATTCCCTGTACACATCCGGCTTGTCCGCCCAGGGATCCACCACAGTCGGAGTGATATCGTACTCAGCAAGCTCATAGACTATGTCTATAACCTTGGTATTGCGGGTATCCGGGCAATTTTCCTTAAAAGTAAAGCCCAAAATGCCCACCTTTGCGTCCCTGCTGCATTTCCCGGCTCTCACCATCTGCTTTACAAGCCCTTCCGCCACATATCGGCCCATGCTGTCGTTCACGTGCCGGGCAGACAGGATGACCTGGCTGGTATAACCCACCTGTTCAGCTCTGTATGTCAGATAGTATGGGTCAACACCTATGCAGTGGCCGCCCACCAGGCCGGGGTTATACTTTAAAAAGTTCCACTTGGTTCCGGCAGCATCCATGACCTCTTTGGTATCAATATCAAGGCGGTCAAATATCTTTGAGAGCTCATTGACGAAAGCTATGTTTATATCTCTCTGGCTGTTTTCAATAACCTTGGCGGCCTCGGCCACCTTGATGCAGGAGGCTCTGTAAACGCCTGCGTTTATAACCGTCTCATAGACCTTTGCCACTTCTTCAAGTGTTTCGTCATCCATGCCGGAGACGATCTTTTTTATTGTGCGCAGGGTGTGCACCTTGTCTCCGGGGTTGATGCGCTCAGGGCTGTAGCCTACGAAGAAATCCACGCCGCACTTCATGCCGGACTCCTTCTCCAGAATGGGAACACATATTTCCTCGGTCACACCGGGGTACACTGTTGACTCGTACACGACGATGGCGCCGCGAGTCAGGTTGCGGCCTATGACCGCAGTGGAACTGGTAACCGGGGTCAGATCTGGCACATGTCCCTCGTCCACCGGGGTGGGGACGGCCACTATATAGAAGCTGCACTCAAGAAGTCTGGTAGGGTCGGCAGTGAAATCGACCTTGCAGTCTTTTATCCGCTCATCCCCCACCTCGTGGGTGGGGTCAATGCCGCGCTTATACATGTCTATGCGTCCCGGGCTGCGATTGAATCCCACAACATCTATTCCCTCTTCCGCAAAAGCCACGGCCAGCGGGAGTCCCACATAGCCAAGGCCAATAACGGCAAGCTTTGTCTTGCGGGCTTTGAGTTTTTCATAAATCATATCTGTATCCTCCAAACTTATATACCGGTCTCTGTTTCTGTACAAGTGAGAAGCGGCCCCTGAACAAAGTAATAATAGGTAAGCAGCATGTACCAAAACGAAATTGTTGGCGATGCAAGCATGGATGTGATTCCAAAGGCAACAGTTATTGTGATTGGCATTAATGAATATATACCAATTCTGTTTTTCAGTCCATATAATATTGACTTTATTCCCAGAAAAACCATCAAAACTGCGGCCACTATACCTGTGAAAATTCCATGATTATATGCATTCTGAAGAAGGTAATTATGGCTTGTAGTGTAAAAATTTTTTCTGGCTGGTATATACAGCGCGCCCCCCGTCTCATGGCCCAGCAGGTTCAGCTTTTTAAAATACACCTTCCAGATGGATATTCTGCCCGAGGACACTTGGTCCGCGCTTCTGTCGCCTATGGCAGTCTTGGCCTTGGTAACTTCGAAAACAGAATTTAGTCCCCCTGCATCTTTTTCAATGTGGTAGAACACCTTCTTTTCTATATCATTGGCCGGAAGCGGAATATACTGCCGCAGAGAAAACACATAAAACAACCCAAAACAGCAGACAGCCGAAGCAAGCAGAATTCCTGCACAGCGTATCCAAAACTGTCTGTCCTTTAGTCCCCTTGTTACTGCGAACATCACAGTGAAGCCCAGGAAAGCAAATATGGCCGAGACCTGCCCTGTGCGGGAGTTGGAATAGAACAAAAACGCAGCGCAGATGCCAATAAGCACGGTGTTCCATACGCTCTTTCTAACGCTCTGTCCCGCGAAGATTTCAACCAACAGGCAGCAAAACACCAGTGTAAGGTACTCTGCGGCTTTGTTTGGATTGCTAAACAGGCCGCTATAATGAGCTCCATTTATTGGGAACAGCATGAGGCAAACCACAATAAAAAAATAAAAAGAAATAGTGCAGACTTGTATAAGCAGCTTAAAGACCTTTTCAAAGCCCATATTGTTCCAGGCAACAAAAAGCATGGGGTACGCCAGCAGGATAAGCAGGGCCTCCGGCAGATAATCCACGGAGTTCAGCAGTCCGGATATAAATTGCAGCAGGCCAAAAACAAGCCATATGGCAAAAGCCGATTTGTAAAAGCGAACAGGTTTAACAGGGCCGCGAAGACTGCAAACGAGCATCAGGCCCAGCGCGGCCACACCCACGACATAGTAGTACAGATAGCGTATATTAACAATACCGCTGCCGCACAAAAAGTAACCAAGAAAAAGCAGCAGCCCCGCCGCAACAAAAATTGCGTCTTTGTGTTTTTCGTCGGTTCTCTCCATTGTGTGACTCAGTGGGTTCAGAAGGAAAACCGCCATTTTATTATACATTTTTTATTTTGCTCCTCCAGTCTTATCGTGTTTTCCTGCCTTGGCGAGCATTTCACCGGCAAGATTCATAAAATACAGGAAATGCGGATTTCTGCGAAATATCACGAAATATAATCCATTTGGAATTACAAGACAGGCGAGCAGCTTTCCGGCAAATGCGGGTATTCCGGCAGCCGGTAAAAGAGAGCAGGCCAGCCATGTAAGTCCTCCGGATATGGCTGTCAGCAGGCAGGACACGGCGTAGCTTTTGAAATATTCTCTCAGGGGCGCGTGGAGTCCCTGCCTGTACAGCACATATGGCTCCACCCAGAAATTAGTCGACAGGGAGCTGATCACCGTTCCCCATATTATACCCGCCACTCCGAACTTCAGCGCCAGGAGAATTGAAACCACAAGATTTATGAGAGCCTCTATCAGCGCCTTATACCTGTCGCTCCAATATAGCCCCATAGCGTTCTTCGTTATCATGGCGGGTGTTCTATACCCGTAAATAAAAAAGTCAAGGCATATCACAAACACTACAGGCAGCGAGAATGTATATTTCTCCCCCACCCAAAGGCTGATAAACGGATTGAACAGGCAGAACAGGCATATGGCGCTGAAGCTGTACATCCAGTGGGTCAGAAAATTTATTCTGTCAAAGACAAGCTTTTTTACCTCGTCGGACTCTGTTGCGTTCACGTTGCCAATGCTGGCAGAAATGGCCTTATAAAAGCTGCACAGAACGGTATTTAGGGCGCTCTTCACCATAAGATAGTTTGAATAGAGCCCCACAGACACCAGATCCACCATTTTGGATATAAGCAGGTTGTCTGTACCGTTTACCAGTACTCTGCCCACCTGATGAAAGATCAGCGCGCCAATATTCTTCTTTATACTGTGTAGGTCCTCCTCAGGCAGCTTTTGAACGTCCTTATCCCTGAGGTACGGGTAGCATTTGTCTGCCTTAACGGATATCAGCAGATTTTCGAGCACTGTGAAGACAATCATTGTGCCCAGATACAGCAGAAAATTTCGCGTGATATACAGTACCGCCAGTTGGACCACGTTCATCACCACCGCGCAGCCGTAGCTGTATCTGGAGGCAATATACTCTTTCTGGTCGGCTACTATCAGCGTGCGCTTGTATATAAACAAGTAGGACACAGCAGAATTGACCACATACAGCACATATATCAGCCGTATGTGGGGAATATCGGGCATGTCCTTAATAAAGAACTGCAAAAACGGCGTAAGCGACACGCCAAGCGCCGCCACCACAATGCCAATGGCGAAATACGCGCGTTTAAAAAGCCGCATCAGCGACTTGACCCTCTCCTGGTCATTTTCGGCCAGCGGCTTATACAGGCTGAAGCTTATGGCTGAACCCACGCCCAGCTCCGCCAGAGACAGCAGCGTAAGGATATTGGAGAAAAGGCCGCTGAGTCCCAGATACACCTCGCCAAGCAGCAAAATAAACACCCGGCGGCACCAGAACTGAACCACTATTTTGACGAAATATCCCAGCAGATCATTCGTCATATTTTTAAGTGATTTTCTTACTCTTGACATTAATTTTTCCCTTTGTGCAAGCTCTGGCTAAAATCTCTTATTGCGCAATACAGTACAGCGCCCCGCCTGTATCCGAACATCCGGAAGAACAGCTTTGCAAGCTTATAGTTTGGATGTGTGGAATGTTTTACAATATCTGCGTTTGCAGATATATATCGTATCAGCTCAGAACAGTCTGTGTCTGCCGGCAAAAGTGCCAGTACAAGTATCTGGCTCACAAACAGATCAGCAAGCGTACTGTTAGGTATTCTTCGATACCAAAACGCCTTGCTGATAAGATTTGCCATTATCTTATTCGCTGAAAACGTTCTGGCAAGGCTGCCAGCTCGCTCCCTGTAATAATATAGCGATCTGTTTGTACCCGCAACTGAACCGCAGCAGTAATATGCGGCCATAGTAAAGTCAAAGTCTTCGGATGAACAAAGCGCATCATCAAACGCCAGAGAATTTTGTCTGATAAAGCTATGCCGAAATGCGATGCTCCAAACATAAAACTTGGGAAGTTTTGACGTGGAAAACAGTCTTTCCAAATACTCAGGCCCTATCTCCATATCTGGAATAACAAAATCTGTTCTCTGTCTCTTCTTATGTCCGTCCTCGCTCATGTCAAGCAGGTTATAACAAATCATATCCGGGCTGTTTCCGCTGAGACTTTCCACTGTTGAGAGCAAGTCCGGCGCCCACAGGTCATCAGAGTCAAGGAAAAGTATATAATCTCCGACGGCGGCGGCCATTCCAGTGTTTCTCGCATTGCTGATTCCGCCGTTTTTCCTGTGTATCACCCTTATGTTCCCAAACCTTGCGGCATAGCTGTCGCATATGCTGCCGGATGAGTCCGTAGACCCGTCGTCTACCAGTATCAGCTCATAGTCCGGGGCGTCTTTCTGGGCCAACACAGACTCAATGCAGTCCGGCAGAAACCGTTCTGTATTGTATATGGGAACTATAATAGAAAAGCGCATAGGCCACCTCATTTTTATACTGCTCAATTTTTC
>CAYFSB010000023.1:0-4275 GCA_964345655.1 uncultured Oscillospiraceae bacterium | reverse complement strand
GTATAGGAAAATATTTTACGTACCCGGTCCGAAATATGCTCTCTATCATAGCTTTCGGCGTTTTCCTCAATGTCCAGCATCGCCCGGTACAGTCCATCCACGTCGTCCACATCCACCAGAATTCCGTTATCCGCGTTCACAAAATTCTCCGGTCCTCCACAGCGGGTGGCAATCACCGGCAGCCCGCAGGCCATGGCCTCGGCGTATACCACGCCAAATGTCTCGCTCTGGCTGGACAATACAAAAAATCGGTTTTTTGCCAGCTCCCGCGCAAATTCTCCGCGCTTATACGCGCCGTATAAGCTCACCTTATCCTCAATCCCCAACTCTGCGATACGGTTTTGAAGTGTCGTATACTCCGGCCCTCCGCCCATTATGGTGAGGTGTGCCTCCTCATGCTCCGCTGCAACTCGCGCAAAGGCTCCAATAAGCGTGTCAAAACCCTTTCTGGGTACAAGGTTCCCCGCCGACACATAGGTATATTTTCCCGCGTTCCCCTGCGTCGGTGAAAACACGGCAAAGTCTATTATATTTGGAATAACCTCAGCGTCCACCCCTGTGTGTTGTTTTATTCTATCTCTGAGCCCTGTGCTGACAGCAATCACCCTGGCTGCGTTAGAGTAGGTTCTTTTCAGAGACAGGCGAAGTTTTTCATCTATGGCATCAGTATTCACCGCTGAAGAATGCTCTGTCACAACGTAGGGGATTTTCTCTTCCAGACAGCTGTCCACCACACAGGCGGCCATATCTCCAAAATGGGCGTGTACAACATTCGGGCGACCTATATCTTTTTTTATTCTTCTGAGCAGAAGCCTGAATCCCCATTTTTGAACAAGGCTGTCCACACCTTTAATTGCTCCAACTGGGAAATCAAAATTATATACCGGTATTCCGTCCTTTTCGCTCTGATATATTCCCCATTTTCGCCATCTGCGTATGGAGCGCACATCAACTGCCGCAAAAACCACCCTGTGCCCAAACTCGAAAAGCGCCCGGGCCTGGTCAAACTCAAATATTCCGTTGAGTGGGTACTTCCCGTCAGGACAGCCCCGGGATACCTCAAGAATAAACATTTATTTGCTCCGTTCCTCTTGTTCGTCAGCCAGCGTACTGTAAAGCTCCAGCAGCTTCTTCTCCTGGATAGACCAATTAAACTCGGTCTCCACCGCTCGGCGGCCGTTTTCACCCATATTTGCGGCTTTCTCCGGATCATCTCGCAGACTTTTAATCGCTTTTTTTATCTCATCCTCATCGCGCGGGGCCACACATATTCCGCACTTATATCGGTCAATTATGTCTCTCCAGAGGATGAAGTCTGTGCAGATTACCGGAACACCGGACATCATATACTCAAAAAGCTTTGTGTTTCCGGCAGTGCCGTTTAAAAATCCGGTATTACGGCTGGGCTGCAGCAGCGCCATACCGACGTGAGAGCGCCCCTGCACTTTGAGTGCCTCCGAGTGCGAAACTCTCCCGTAATAACGAACATTGTCCCACTGCGGCAATTGTTTGAGCATATCAATATATCCATCATCCGCAAGCCCGCAGAGTTCATAATCCACGTCATCCGGCAAACATTTTACTATAATATCATGGTTCCACTCGTCCTTGATCCCACCCGTAAAGCAAAGCGTAAAGCGCTCATTCTTGGCCGCGCCCGCTTCCGCCTCCTCCAATATGGGATAGTTTGTTATCATCCATGTATTTTCATTTATCTCTTTAAGCTGGTCTATTATATCCGGCGTGACAGAAACAAGCGCGTCCAGAATTTTGAATATTCTCTTTGCGTATACACGATAAACGGAGGCTACTGCCGACCTGAAGAAACCGGGTATGTACGCCTTATCTGCCATCTCCTCAAGGGTATTCTCGTGGCTGTCAAAGATAACGGTTTTACCGCGTTTTTTTAGCTTCAATGCATATGGTAAAAGCTCCGGATCGTGCAGATGATAAATATCAGCGTCAACCTCCAGTGCTTTTTTATAAACCCTGTTTGCAAACTCCGTCATGCGCCTTATCCGGGACTCAGGCGCTGTCCCTACGCCTATGACGTGTACCCCGCTCTCCTCCCGGCTGTCTCCCTTTGCCACAAGATATGTATCATACCCGGCAGAGGCAAGAGAAGCACACTCTTTTCTGAATATTCTCACATCGTCACTGCTGTGTACATTTATCAAATGGCATATTTTAAGCATATTGGTTTACTTCCCTTCTGTTTGCCGTCCACATTTTTATTTTAGTCGCCTGCATAGCCCAACCGCTGTTCCAGCGCCATAGCTCATATGAAACAAAAAATAAAGGGAAAAAAGCTGTATAAACTCTTTTATTCCTTCAGCATTTTTTATGGAAAAGGCACCGTCAATCACAGCATACAGCAGCATCTCTACCGCCAATAACAGCGCGGCCGGTGTAATAAACAAGCCGCCTATGCCCAAAACGGCAATAGACAGGACAAATACGAATGGCACGAAATGCCTCACTCCCATTGAACCCGGCGCAAGCCTCTCAAAGGTTTTATCGTCAAACCTCACGTAGTGCATACGTATGCCTTCTGGTGTGCTCCCTGTCAACTGCTCAAAAGCGTCATGCTCACCTTGCATCGACAGCACATCATCATAGGCAATCCCATGGACACCGGCATGAAAACCTTTTTCAATAACATTCTCAATAAACGGAAGAGCCTTGTCCCTGTCGTAAGACATACCCAAGCCCTTTTCCATGCCGAAAAAGAAGCTTGATTTTACTCCGTGTGCCGCATCGTACTCCAAAAGCTCATTTACATGGTTTCTCTCGCGACGGAATGGAGACACCATTCTATATCTCCATTCATCAAAGCTTATCCTGCCGCGAAGGGCATCCATAGTCTCTCTGACCCACAGCTTAGGATAGATTAAATCCCGCAGATGATCCGTGCCATACAGATGATCCACATCGTGAGATATTATTATCTTCAATACGTATCCCTCTCAAGAATGCCAATCAGTTTATCAGTCAGCACTCCAAAATCATAATCAGCCGCCGCCCTTCGGGCGTTAATGCAGAATTCTCTGTATCTTTCCTCCGGCATATCTGCAATACTTTCAATAGCATCGGCATACTCCTCCGCTGATTCGACAGAGCCGGATATACCGCATTTATATCTGTCGATAAGGTCATAGGCCGGGACTGAGTTTGCCAAAACTGGACGCCCCGCCGCAAAATAGTCAAAGAGCTTGTTCATGCTCATCCCATATTTTTCAATGGGCGTAGTCCTCCAATGCAGCAAGTTGAGCTGTGCTCTGGATACAACAGACGGAATATATCTCTTGTCCACCCGACCCTTGAAAACTATATTGTCCAGTCCTCTCTCATGGGCCACAGCTTCAAGCTTCTCCCGCTCGTCTCCGTCTCCGTAGATCAATATTTTTATTTTTTCTTCTTGCCTGTTTTTAAGGCATTGCGCCGCTTCCACCAGCGCGCCTATGTCGTTTACCTTTCTCAGTGAGCCGGTATACACCACCTTGAAGGTGTCCGGTTCGTCAAGATCTGCATCGTCCAGCACATAGTGGGTCTTGTTATAGTCAAAGGTCTCAAGATCCACGCCGTTATTAATGTGATAGACCTTGTCCAGCTCCACTGGGCCGCCATGGGCTGTATCCCAGCTTTTTTCTATTAGATAGTCTCTGCCGCCCTCAATGGAGAAAATCAGAGCGTCAGCTTTTTTATATATCCAGCGCTCTCCCGCGTACAGCAGCTTAAGAAGCGGATTCTTGCGTGAAATAAGACCGTAAGCTACGAAGCTCTCAGGCCACAAGTCTGTAATCTCACAGACGCATGGAATACCAAGCTTCTTCGCCAGCCTGATTCCTGCTGCCAGCGTCAGCGACTGCCCGGCAGATGCATATATCACATCGGGTCTGCCGTATTTGGCCATAAATGCGGGGCAGAGCTTTTCCATTTTGTGCGCTGCATCTATATGGTTTATAACTCTGTCCTTCCCGCTGCCGGAATATTGTCTGGCCCGAAAGAGGACATAATTTGTCCCGTCTTCTGCCATTTCCCGGTACTTTTCTTTCCCGGTTATCAGGGTAGTATCGGAATTGTGCACAGAACTCGCCGCGAACATGGTCACACTATGGTTTCGTTTCATAAGCTGCCGGGTGAAATTATATGTGCGTGACAGATAATAATACTTCTGAGGAACAGCGTAGTGGTTCAAAATCCATATATTCATTCTGCGTTCCCATATTCCTTCCCGCACACTGCGAGCACCGTTCTTACCATGGTCTTCAGCTC
>CAYFSB010000022.1:7821-11505 GCA_964345655.1 uncultured Oscillospiraceae bacterium | reverse complement strand
GGCGGGCAGCAGCAGCGTGTGGCCATCTCCAGAGCGCTCATAAGCAAGCCCAAGGTGCTGCTTCTGGACGAGCCTCTGGGGGCTCTTGACGTGAAGCTGCGCAAGGACATGCAGCAGGAGCTGAAGAAGATCCAGAAGGCCACAGGTATAACCTTCGTCTTCGTCACCCACGACCAGGAGGAGGCCCTGTCCATGTCCGACACGGTCGTGGTAATGTCTGAGGGCCGCATCCAGCAGATCGGCACGCCCATAGATATATACAACGAGCCGAAAAATGCTTTTGTGGCTGACTTTATCGGGGAGAGCAACATCGTGGACGGGATAATGCTGGAGGATAAGAAGGTCGCCTTCTCCGGCCACGTGTTTGAATGTGTGGACTTCGGCTTTAAAAGGCGGGAGAGTGTGGACGTGGTGATACGTCCTGAGGATGTGGACATTGTGCCGGAAGAGCGGGGCATGCTGAAGGGCGTTGTCACTTCGGTCACATTCCTGGGAGTACACTATGAGATAATCGTGGATATAAACGGATTCAAATGGATGATACAGACCACGGACTTTGTGGATGTGGACGAACATATCGGCCTTTACATCGAGCCGGACGCTATTCACATTATGCACAAGTCGGAGTATTCCGGTATGTTCGGGGACTACTCCTCATTCTCAAACGAGCTGGATGAGCTGTCTGAGCCGGAAAGCGAGAGCGAGGAATGAAAAAAAGCTCAGACTTCTCCCGTCGGGGCGGGCTTACCCAGTCCCTGACGCTGGCGCCGTATTCGGTCTGGTCGCTGCTGTTTATTGTTGTACCGCTTATTTTCGTAGCATACTATGCCTTTACAGACTCAGGCTTTAATTTCACCTTTGACAATGTGTCAAAATTTTTTACCGCAACCTCAAGCATAACGGACGAGGGCGGCGTCTCCCGCGAGGTACACACCTATCTGCTCATCTTCGGCCGTTCGCTAAAGCTGGCGGTAATATCCACGATTATCTGCCTGCTCATGGGTTATCCTGCCGCGTATATCATCTCCCGCGCATCCGCAAGGGCGCAAAAGGTGATGATAACGCTCATCATGATACCAATGTGGATGAACTTTCTAATCCGCACCTACGCATGGATGACCATTTTGCAGGACACTGGCATACTGAACAGCATTCTGGGCCTTGTAGGGCTGGGGCCGGTGCATATAATAGGTACCGAGGCCGCAGTCGTGATAGGCATGGTATACGACTATTTTCCCTATATGATACTGCCAATATACTCAGTTATGGCCAAGATGGACATAAAGCTTATCGAGGCCGCGCGGGATCTGGGCTGCAACAGCGCCGGAGTTTTGAGACGTGTGGTCTGGCCTCTGAGCCTGCCCGGCGTCATATCCGGCATTACAATGGTGCTCATCCCCTCCATCAGCACCTTCTACATCTCCCAGAAACTGGGCAACGGAAAATTCTATCTGATAGGCGACGCTATTGAAGGACAGTATGTGGCAAACAATCTGCACTTTGCCGCCGCCATCGCATTTATCCTGATGATAATCCTGCTGGCGGGCATGGCGCTGATGCAGCACTTTGCCAATAAACGCACAGTGGTCTGAGGAGGCGAAATGATGAAACCTGCGGCAAAAGTCTACACGGCAATTATTATGGTCTTCCTCTTTGCGCCCATTGTCATTTTGCTTGTGTTCTCCTTTAACGAGGCCAAGAGCCTTTCAGTGTTCTCCGGCTTCTCCTTCTATTGGTACAGGGAGCTGTTCAGAGACACGGAGACTCTCAATGCCCTGAAAAACACTCTGGTGCTGGCGCTCAGCGCCGCCGCCATATCCACCATCATGGGCACCGCGGCGGCGGTGGGCATCAACAAGCTGAGAAACAAATACCTGCGCGCCGCCATGGACACGGTCACAAACATCCCCATGATAAACCCGGACATCATAACCGGTATTTCTCTGATGCTCATGTTCGTATTCGTGGGCCGGCTTTTCGGCTCCGCCACAAGCCTGAGCTTCTGGACCATGCTCATCGCCCATGTGACCTTCTGCCTGCCCTATGTGATATTGCAGGTGCTGCCAAAGCTCCAGCAGATGGATAAGGCGCTGCCGGAGGCGGCGATGGATCTGGGATGCACGCCCCTGCGGGCCTTTTTCAAGGTGGAGATACCGGAAATTCTGCCCGGTGTGGTAACAGGGCTTATAATGGCCTTCACCCTGTCTCTGGACGACTTCGTCATAAGCTATTTCACCTCCGGCAACGGCTTCCAGACCCTGCCCATACGCATATACAACATGACCAAAAAGACCGTCACCCCAAAGATGTACGCCCTTGCAACCATTATTTTCTTTGTTATTCTGACCCTTTTGCTTATTTCGAACCTCTCCGACAGTGAGAGCGGTCAGAGCATAAAGACCGCAAGGCAAAAGAAACTCAAATCCAAAGCCTGATTATTTTTGGAGGTTTAACCATGAAAAAAACTGTCTCCCTGCTTATCTGCGCCGTGGTGCTCTGCGGCATTCTGCTCTCCGGCTGCGGCTCCTCCGACAGCCTGACACTTAATGTATATAACTGGGGCGAATATATCTCCGACGGCTCCGAGGGCTCCTTTGACACTATCAGAGAATTCGAGCTGTGGTATCAGGATACCTACGGCGAAAAGGTCAAAGTAAATTACGACACATACGCCAGCAATGAGGACATGTACAACAAGCTCTCCAGCGGCGCTGTCAGCTATGATGTGGTCATTCCCTCCGACTATATGATAGAGCGCATGCGCAGCGAGGATATGCTTCTGCCTCTGGACTTTGAGAACATTCCCAATTACCAGTATATCGGCGAGAGCTTCCGCGGTCTGTACTACGACCCGGACAACAGCTATTCTGTGCCCTACACCTACGGCGTAGTTGGTATCATATATAACGCAAACTTTGTGGATGAAGCTGACGCCGGTGACTGGGACCTTATGTGGAATACAAAGTATTCCGGCAGTATTCTCCAGTTTAATAACCCCCGCGACGCCTTTGCCACAGCCCAGTATAAGCTGGGTCTGGATGTGAACGACACCTCAAAGGCCAAATGGGACAGCGCTCTCAGCGAGCTTAAGACCCAGGCGCCGCTGGTAAAGAGCTATGTTATGGATGAAGTATATAACATGATGGAGTCCGGTGAGGCCGCCATAGCCCCCTATTACGCAGGCGACTACTTCACCATGCTTGAGGCCCAGGCGGAAAACGTGGAGCTGAAGTTCTATTACCCTGAGCGCACCAACTACTTCGTGGACGCCATGTGTATCCCCTCCTGCTGCCAGAACAAGGAGCTGGCGGAGATATTCATAAACTATATGCTCTCCGCCCAGCCCGCAATTGCCAACGCCGAATATATCTACTATGCCTCCCCCAACGCGCTGGTCTTTGACGACGCCGGTTATATCGAATATCTCGGCAGCGACGCCATGTATATCCTCTACCCCGGCATTGAGGACTTCAGCCAGATGTATAACCAGTACGCCTTCCGCAATCTGGACAGCGACTATAAGGTATTGATTATCGGAGATGCTGCCATGGCACCCGAAGAATTATATTCAGATACCGGTAATTACCGAGGACCACACGGAGGATTGTCCGGCTGGGAATGGCTGTTGCTGATGAAGCGGCACTATCAACAGATTGTATGGATGACTCTCAAACTGGCATCCGG
>CAYFSB010000022.1:0-7811 GCA_964345655.1 uncultured Oscillospiraceae bacterium | reverse complement strand
GGCTATATCACCACGCTCTGGGAAGAGCTGAAAATAAGTTGACATAATTTAGTCAACATAATTTTTTAACCGCTCCGGTTTTATCGGGGCGGTTATTTTTTCGTCTTTGGGGAAAAATACCCACAGCATAAAATGAGAAAAGAGGTAGACCATGTTCAAGCGACTGGGAAAACAAACCGTACAGCTTCCCTCCTGTCCGTCAATAATCGCCCATGCGGGCGTGGCGGGGAAAAAAGAGGGCGAAGGGCCGCTGAAGTCCTGTTTCGACTTTATATCCGACGACTCGTATTTTGGAGAAAAGACCTGGGAAAAAGCCGAGAGCCACATGATAAAGCAGTGCTTTTCCATTGTCTGCGACAAAGCCAAGCTGGCCCCTTCAGCGCTGGACTATGTATTTGCCGGAGATCTTCTGAAGCAGTGTGTAAGCTCGGCCTTTGCCATGAAGGACAGCAGCGTTCCATATTTCGGCGTATACGGGGCCTGCTCCACAATGGTAGAGTCGCTCTCCCTTGGGGCAATGATGGTTGACGGGGGCTATGCCAACACTGTCTGCGCCCTTACCGGCTCCCATTTCTGCTTTGCCGAGAGGCAGTACCGCTTCCCCCTTGAATACGGCGGCCAGCGGCCTCCCACGGCCCAGTGGACAGTCACCGGAGCCGGGGCAATGATAGTCGGCGCAAGCGGGCTGGGCCCGCACATCACGCATATAACCACCGGCGCAATTTACGATGCCGGGATAAACAACGCGAACAATATGGGCAGTGCCATGGCCCCCGCAGCATACAACACGCTGAAAGCCCATTTTGCGGACACAGGACGAACCCCTGATTATTACGACGCCATATTCACCGGCGATCTGGGCACTTTGGGCCACGACACACTACAGGCGCTGTTCAGAGCCGACGGTGTGGAGCTATGCGTGAACTATATGGACTGCGGCGTGCTCATATACGATATCAACACCCAGGACGTACACTCAGGCGGCTCAGGCTGCGGCTGCTGCGCCTCGGTGTTTGGCGGGCACATTCTCAGGGCTGTGGAAAACGGCGTGTGGAGCCGTATTCTTGTGGCCGCCACCGGCGCGCTCATGTCCCCTACCAGCGCCCAGCAGGGTGACAGCATACCCGGCATCTGCCACGCTGTAGCCATAGAAAAGGAGGCCTGACGGAGATGGAAATACTGCTGGATTATCTGAAAGCCTTTTTGGTTGGCGGGCTGCTGTGCGTCATTGGTCAGCTCCTTATCGACTATACCAGACTTACCCCCGCCAGGATCCTCACCATATATGTGGTCAGCGGCGTAATATTGGGCGCTGTCGGCCTGTATCAGCCCCTTGCGGACTGGGCCGGGGCTGGAGCCACCGTACCACTCACCGGCTTTGGCAATGCCCTTGCCAGAGGCGTGAGAGAGGCCGTGGCGGAAAAAGGACTCATCGGCGCGTTTACCGGGGGCTTCACCGCCGCCGCAGGCGGCATATGTGCCGCCGTATTCTTCGGGCTTTTGGTGGCACTTATCTTCAAGCCCAGCGACAAAAACAAATAATATGCGCCCGCTTTCGCAAAAAAGCGCGCAAAAAAATGTCATTTTGAGCTGCGGTCAAAGGTCCCTTCTCTTATAGATATCCCTGTAAGAGCGTTCCCCCCGCCGGGCTTCAAAATGACATTTTCGTTGTGGTTCGGTTTACATAATAATATTACGGTTAACTAATTTACCACATTTCTGGGTTTGCCCTCAAGGAAGGCCGCTATGTTTCCCTCGGTGCAGCTGATTATGCGGCCCCGGCTCTCTCTGGGCAGCCAGCTTATGTGCGGGGTTATGAGGCAGTTTCTGGCACTGAGAAGCGGATTATCCTCCGCGATAGGCTCACCTGACACCACATCGAGACCGGCGGCGTACACCTTGCCGGAGTTGAGCCCATCGGCCAAAGCCCGGTCGTTAACAAGGCCGCCGCGGCTGTTGTTGATGATTATGACGCCGTCCTTCATCTTTGCTATGCTGTCCGCGTTTATAATTTCCCTTGTCTCCGGAAACAGCGGGCAATGGAGGGATATAACGTCCGCACGGCGCAGCAGCTCCTCAAGGCTCACATAGTCGGCTATAAGCTCGCCCTGGGCACATCTGCTTCTGTTATAGGCCAGCACCTTCATGCCCATGGCTCTCGCTATGGCGCCCACTCTCTGACCTATCCTGCCAAAGCCTATTATGCCCATGGTCTTGCCCTCAAGCTCAATAAGCGGCTGGCTGCTCAGGCAGATATTTTCCCGCTCATTCCACTGGCCATTGTGTACCGCCTCGGAGTGGGCGGACACATGCCCGCATATCTCCAGCAGCAGAGATATGGCATACTGGGCCACGGAGGCCGTGCCGTAGCTGGGCACATTGGACACCGGTATTCCCTTTTCTCTCGCATGGCGATAATCTATGGCGTCATACCCGGTGGCCTGAATAGTGATATAGCGGATATTCGGGCAGGCATCGATCACCCGGCCTGTCACATGGGACTTGTTTGCAATGACTATGTCCGCATCACCTATTCTCCGGATGACTTCATCCTCGCTGTCGGTGTAATGCAGATTCACATTCAGCTCTCCAAAGCGCTCAATACCGCTCCAGCTCAGATCTCCCGGATTTACCGTATAGCCGTCGATAACCACAAGCTTCATATAATGCCCCCTTTAAAAATTCCTCAGACGTTCAGCAGCGCGGCGGCGGCTGAGCCGGGCAGCGTGGTCTCCTGACCGATCTTCAGCTCCACATGGCGGCCCATAAGGCCCCTCACCTGCTCTTCAAGGAGCTTTTCCAGCGCCGGTCTGTAAAATCTCCCCTTCTGCACAAGAGAACCCTCCGCGCATATGCAGGCCGGCTTCCCGGCGGTCTTCCCAAATCCCGTCAGCAGAAGGATCGCCGCAAGATTCGTACACATACATCTGGCAGAGCGCTCAAACACGGCGCGGCATATAGTCTCTATAAATTCCGTATCCTCTGCTCCGGCGGAGATCTCTTCCATGTCCTCTCCGCAGGCCCAGGCGTCAATTACTGCCGAGTCTATCTTTCCAAGGGCGCGGATCTTCTCCCCGGCGGCTTCAGACAGGAGGCCCTCCTCCGCTGCCGCTGTGAGCATCAGGCGGCACAGCTCACCCAGATACACCCCCGCCGTCATTTTCTCAAACAGCTTCATGCCGGGGTTGTTGCTCTCCATATCCAGACTGTGGTCAAAATCTCCCATGGGTATGCCGTCGTACATGCCGGACTCCAGATTTACAATAATGCTGTCCCGGCCCGACATGCCCAGCTTTACGATACGCTCCATCGGAAGCGGGCAGCAGGTATTCGTGCCCGTTCCGCTGACTTGCCCTATAAAGCCGCTGTAGGCATCCCGGTCAAGCACCGCCGAGCCGCCCAAAAGCACCGCCACAGTGTCATTGAGGATCACAACTTTTTTCCCGTGTATCCCCCTTCGCTCAAGCTCTGCTGTGAGAGAGGCGCCCACAAGCTGCCCGGCGGAGCCTCTTATGACCACTTCCTTGTCAATGCGGACCACTTTTCCGTCTATATCCGGGGTTATCTGGGCGGAATACGAAAAGCAAAAACCTATGTAATCGGTCTTGTCCATCAGCGGCACTATGCCGTCGGCGGTAAAGCTGATGAATTCCTCCCAGGTAGCCGGGCGGTCAATGCCGGGCATCTTGCGCTTGCTCAGGCAGTCAACGCTGTAGCCGCTCTCATTAAAGCTCACAAGGGCGCTGCGGTAATTCGTCCCCCCAGCGTCTATGACAGCTACGGGCTTTCCCTTCGGTATGACCCCGTCGCTGCGAATATAGGTCGGTATCATGGGAAAGGAGCTCCGTTCACCGGCAAGCCCCCGCTCCATATCCTGCGCCATTTTCACCGCGTCCCCTGCGGGGCTTACAGTCTCAGGGTCCATGCGGTGTCTTTTCAGAAAAGCAAGTGCTGTTTCGCTGCTCATATTTCTCTCCATTCTGCCCGATCAATCATATGTTCAGGCAAATTGTATAATTTTCATAAAAAATTTCATGAAAATGACGCGCCGCAAAACGCCATAAATGTCATTTTGAGAGCCTGAAAAATCTTTTCACCGGATTCTTCGCCCTGCTCAGGATGACAGACGTTTTACAACGCGCCCTTCAAATATAGACCCTGCGCTGTTTCCTGCGCTTACTTCTCAGCAGCCTTCGGTGCGGGGGCGCTCTTGTCCTCCTTCACCGCCTCAACGATACCTGACGCAAGACCCGCAAGACCCTGTATCTCACTGGGGATAATGATCTTGGTGGCGCGGCCGTTGGCGGCGTTGGAGAAGGCCTCAAGCGCCTTTATCTTAATAACGGCGTCTGTAGGTGTGGACTCGTTTATGAGCTTAATGCCCTCGGCAGTGGCGGTCTGTACCTTCAAAATGGCCTCAGCCTGGCCTTCTGCCTCAAGTATCTGCTGCTGCTTCTTGGCGTCGGCACGGAGGATCGCAGATTCCTTTTCGCCCTCTGCCTCAAGTATGGCGGCGCGCTTCTCGCCCTCCGCGCGGAGTATGGCCTCGCGGCGCTCGCGCTCTGCCTTCATCTGCTTCTCCATGGCGTTCTGTATCTCCTTTGGAGGCAGGATGTTCTTCAGCTCGACCCGGTTAACCTTGATGCCCCAGGGGTCGGTAGCCTCGTCCAAAATAGCACGCATCTTGGTATTGATGATGTCGCGGCTGGTAAGGCACTGGTCCAGCTCCAGGTCGCCTATGATGTTACGCAGGGTGGTGGCGGCCAGATTCTCAATGGCCACCATTGGCTGCTCAATGCCGTAGGTGTACATCTTGGGGTCGGTTATCTGGAAATAAATAACGGTGTCTATCTGCATGGTGACGTTATCCGTGGTGATAACAGGCTGGGGCGGGAAGTCCGCCACCTGTTCTTTCAGAGACACGACCTTGGCCACTCTCTCAAGAAACGGCACCTTAAGATGGATACCCACGTTCCAGGTGGTCTTGTATGCGCCCAGACGCTCAATTACATAGGCTTTGGCCTGCTGCACAATACGGATGCTTCTGATGAGGATAATTACCACCAGAAGGATCAGAATAATGAATACATACTGCATGTTCTTTCTCCTTAAAAAAATAATATTACTTCACTGGCGGAGTCACAATAAGTTTGACTCCCTCTATACGGACGATTTTCACCACGTCCCCCACTTCGGCCTTTATATCGTCATACTCTGTGCGCGCCGTCCAGACCTTGCCGCTGACGGCTACAGCGCCTGTACCCAGAATATTGTCCACATTCTCCGTTACCACGCAGTCTTTTCCTATGATGACGTCGGCATTTGTGGGCTGAACTCTTGAGTTGATATATTTTTTGGCAAGCGGCCTCGTGAGCGCCAGAGTCGCCACTGACACCAGCAGGAACCACACCGTCTGCAGCCAGAGCGGAGCCCCGGTAAGCGCGGCGATAAGCGCAGCCAGCGCGCCCAGCGCAAACCAGATTGAAATCAGCCCCGGCACCAGCCCTTCGATGACCAGCAGGACTATCATTGCAATCAGCCACACCAATGACATGTTTACCAACATTCCGGCTATATATGCCATATCTATTTCCTTTCTCAGCTATGATATTTTTCACTGTCACTTATTATATAATAACATCAATTATTCCGCAAGGGTATTTTCAAATGACAAAGCTTAATTTTCAAAGAATTCACGCTTTAGCTCTTTACTTTTTTCAACTGCTGATGTAACATGATATCGCAAAACAGATAACTGTTTAACATATATCTGGAGGTAAAGATGAATAAACTCCCCAAAAAGCCCCGCAATGAGAACATGTATAAGGCTATTTTAACACTAAATAATGTGGATGAGTGCATGAAGTTTTTTGACGATCTGTGCACAGTCACTGAACTTATGGCCATGGAACAGCGTTTTCAGGTGGCGTCCTGCCTTGATAACGGCATGATCTACAATGACATTCTGGCTGAGACAGGCGCTTCCAGTGCCACCATCAGCCGTGTGAACCGCTCCCTGCAATACGGCTCCGGCGGCTATGAGATAGTCTTCGACCGCATTAAGGAGAATGAACAGTGAGCTGCTATGGCTCTTTGGCCGCCTGGTACGATCAACTCACAGGCGATGTGCCTTACAGCCGGTTTGCGGATTTTTATGAGGCGGAATTCACTCGCTGCGGCAGAGAATTCCGCCTCCTTCTCGACCTGTGCTGCGGCACGGGTACGCTGACATGCGAAATGTCCCGCAGGGGCTATGAGATGATCGCCGCGGACATGTCTGTGGATATGCTGATGCAGGCGCGGGACAAGGCCTCGTCTCTGGATACGCCGCCGCTGTTTTTATGTCAGGACGCCGCAGAGCTGGATCTGTACGGCACTGTGGACGGGGCATACTGCTCCCTGGACGGCATGAACTATATCCCTTCGGAAAAGCTGCCGGAGGTCTTCCGGCGGCTGCACCTGTTTGTGCGCCCCGGCGGTCTGCTGATATTCGACATAAGGCTGCCGGAGTGGCTCAAGTCTCTGGACGGGCAGATCTTCGTGGATGAGAAGGAAGACCTGCTGTGCCTGTGGCGGGCCGAATTCGATGAGAACGCCGGCGCCATTATTTATGGGATGGATATTTTTTCAAGAGAAGGGCCGCTATGGCGGCGCGGCGGAGAGGAACATATAGAGTATGCCCATTCTCCCGCCCGGTTAAAGACGTTGCTTGAAGAAAGCGGTTTTACGGATGTGTGTCTCTCGTCAGACTGTCCGCAGGGTGATGACGGGCGCATGTTTATTATTGCAAAACGCGGAACATGAGAGGAAATTACATGGATAAAATTATCAGAGCCACCGCCGGAGACGGCTATATCAAGATGGCGGTCATAAACGCAAAGAGCACGGTTCAGCGCGCCTGCGACATTCACGGCTGCTCCCCCACGGCTGCCGCCGCGCTTGGGCGCACACTCTGCGCCGCCTCCATTATGGGCGATATGCTCAAGGACGACAGCGCAACTCTCACCATACGTATAAACGGCGGAGGGCCTATAGGCAGCGTGGTGGCCGTATCCGATTCCAAAGGCTGCGTTCGGGGCTTTGTTGAAAACCCCGGATTGAACCTGCCCCTGAGAGCGGACGGAAAGCTGGATGTGGGCGGCGCTGTCGGCCGCGACGGCATGATCACCGTCAGCCGGGATCTGGGGCTGAAAGAGCCGTATATCGGTTCAACTCAGCTTGTCAGCGGCGAGATCGCGGAGGATATAACAGCCTATCTGCTGGAGAGCGAGCAGGTGCCCTCAGCCTGTGCCCTGGGTGTACTGGTGGACACCGACAGATCTATAAAGGCGGCGGGTGGGTTCATCGTCCAGCTCATGCCGGGCGCTTCCGACGATATGATAGGGAAACTTGAGGACAACATTCTCATGATGGACCAGCTTACAACTATTATGAGCGAGGACGGGGAGACTGCGCTGTTTGAGCAGGTCCTGAAGGGTTTTGAGCACCATATTGTGGGAGAGAGCGAGATATGCTACCGCTGCTATTGCAGCAGGGAGCGGGTGGAAGAAGCTCTGGCCTGTGTGGAGACGGATGAGCTTAAAGAGATGATAGCTGAAGGCAAGGATGTGGAACTGCGCTGCCAGTTCTGCGACGCAGACTATAAATTCACATCAGACGACCTGAGAAAGCTTTTGGACGAGCGTGGCAAAAAATAGGGAAAAATTGAAATAAGATATTGACAAGTGCGTTTTTTTTTAGTATTATAACGTAGCTGTCGCGCGGGAGCATAGCTCAGCTGGTTAGAGCACCTGCCTTACAAGCAGGGGGTC
>CAYFSB010000021.1:10249-11755 GCA_964345655.1 uncultured Oscillospiraceae bacterium | reverse complement strand
GCTTTTACGCCCAGCTTCTCCTCTGATTTACCGCCGCTAAGTATGCACACCGTGTTGCAGAGTCTGTACACCTCGTCCCGGTCGTGGGAGACGTAGATGACGTCCTGCCCATACGCCCTGAGCGTGTCCGACAGCTCCAGCTCAAGCTGCCACTTTAAAAAGCTGTCCAGAGCGGAAAAGGGCTCATCCAGCAGCAGTACCTCCGGCTTGTTCACCAGGATCCGCGCCAGAGCCACCCGCTGCTGCTGCCCGCCGGAGAGCTCTGTGACGCGCATCCGGCCCATGCCCTCAAGCTGCAGGGCCTTTATTTTTTCAGCGGCCACAGCGCGTTTTTCGGCCCTGGAGCCCTCCCGCACGCCGGCCATAATATTTTGCTCCACTGTCATGTTGGGAAACAGCGCGTACTGCTGAAACAGGTAGCCTACACGCCGCTTCTGCGGCGGCAGGTTTATATGCTTTTCGCTGTCGTACAGACTGCGCCCGTCAAGAATGATTTTTCCGCTGTCGGGGGTTTCAATGCCCGCTATACATTTGAGCGTCATGCTTTTGCCGCAACCGGAGGCGCCCAGCAGAGCCAGGATCTCCCGGTCGGCGTCAAAGCTCACATCCAGCAGGAAGCTGCCCAGCTTTTTCTTTATCTCTACATGCAGAGCCACTATACCGCCGCCTTCCGTCTGCTGTGATTACGCCTCTCCAGCAGGTTCACCGCCAGCATCACCACGGCGGATATGGCAATATTTACCATTACCCACCTGAAGGCCAGCGCGTCATCGCCGGTGCGCCACATCTGGTACACGGTGGTGGATATGGTGGCGGTCTTGCCGGGGGTATAGCCCGCTATCATGCTGGTGGCGCCGTATTCGCCCAGCGCCCGCGCAAAGGCCAGCACGGTGCCGGCCAGAATGCCCTGGCGGCAGCAGGGCATCTCGATACTCCAGAAGATATATGTATTTGACAGCCCCAGGGTTCTGCCGGACTGGGCCAGCGTCTCATCAAAGGACTCAAAAGCGCCCCGCGCCGTGCGGTACATCAGCGGAAAGCCCACCACCACTGTGGCAAAGACGGCCGACCACCAGACCATAGTGAGCCGCATGTTAAACACGGAGAGAAACCAGGCGCCAATAATGCGCTTTGGCCCCAGCACCCGCAAAAGCAGATAGCCCACCACCGTGGGCGGCAGCACCAGAGGCAGAGTCAGAAAAACATCCACAATGCCTTTAATGGCTCTGGGGATCCTGGCAATATAATAGGCCGCGAAAATTCCGGCAAAGAAAATGACTACCGTTGAGATGGCGGCAATCCTCAGTGAGTTTATGAGCGTGAACCAGTCCATAGAGTCTTCCCCTTTCGGACAGTATCATAGCACAGTTTAACACCTGATGCGGCAAAAGGGCAAGGCTGTGCAGGTTTCCATGCACAGGCTTGCCCTCAGAAAAACAGATTATTTGCAGAGCGCGGTAAAGCCAACGGCCTCAAATACGGCGGTTGCCTCCGGAGTCTTCAGGT
>CAYFSB010000021.1:7554-10239 GCA_964345655.1 uncultured Oscillospiraceae bacterium | reverse complement strand
CTCCAGAAATGCGGCGGCAGCCTCCTGATTCTCGCTGATATTCAAAACTGCGGCGGGATAGATGACCTGACCGCACATGTCCGCGGTGGCCTCAGCCACTATGCTGTCGCTGAGCCCGGCAGAGAACGCGTCGGTACCGTAGATTATACCGCAGTCGGCGGTGCTCTCGGCCACGGCGGTGGTGACTTCCTTCACGTTGGTGCCGTAGGTCAGGCAGCCTGCCACGGCGGCCTCGTCGACTTCAAAATAGGTGAATATTTTCTGGGTGTACTGGCCCACGGGTACGTCGCTGTTGCCTATGGCCAGCAGCAAGGTGCCGGCCTTCAGCGCGGCTGCAAGCTCCTCATAGGAGTTGATATTGGCGGGATTGCCCTCGGCGGTGCAGAGGACCACCTTGTTTTCAAGCAGGTTCACGCGGGTGTCGGGCAGTACAAAGTCCAGCCCCTCTGTGTTCACGTCAGTGCTTGCGCTTATGTCCAGCTGGTTCATCTGCTTGGGAGAGGCAGAGATAAACAGG
Source organism: uncultured Oscillospiraceae bacterium (assembly GCA_964345655.1). Taxonomy (GTDB): domain Bacteria; phylum Bacillota; class Clostridia; order Oscillospirales; family Oscillospiraceae; genus Limivicinus. Next base: position 9,722 of record CAYFSB010000021.1, on the reverse strand, counting down.
TCGCAGTATGCGCCCTCCTGGATCTGGGTCTTCAGAGTGCCTGAGGAATCAAAGGTGTAGGTGATGGTGACATTGGGATTCGCCGCCTCATACAGCTCCTTTATCTGGTTCATGGTCTCTGTCATGGACGCGGCCGCAAATACTACCAGCTCAACACTCTCTGCTGCCGGCGCCTCGGTGGCTGCGGCGGTCTCAGTCGCCCCGGGAGCCGCGGTCTCGGAAGCTCCGCAGGCGCAGAGAGAAAATACCATCGCCGCGCAGAAAATAAGCGCAAAAATTTTTTTCATTGTTTCTCCTCTTTCCGTTTTATTATTATTTGCAAATTGCATTTTAATGCAAATCGAAATAATATTATATACGGTTAAAAGAGTATTTGCAAGTGTTATATTCCGCGTAAGACTATTTATCTTTTATTTATGCCCGCCGCCGTGGAGCATCTGTACAGCGTGGTCCATGGTGCCCAGAATGCCGGTCAGATTTTCCACTGCGGCCTTTTTGCTGCCGGGCAGGTTCACGATTATCGTGTTGCCCCTGATGCCTGCCGCCATACGGGATAGCATGGCGCGGGGTGTTATCTGGAGACTGTAGTACAGCATAGCCTGGGGGATAAAGGGCGTCTCCCGCTCTATGACGGCGAGAGTGGCCTCCGGGGTCACATCCCGTGGGGAGAAGCCGGTGCCGCCGGTGGAAAACACCAGATCCACCTGCAGCTCATCGGCGCAGTGGATAAACTCCGCCTGTATCTGCTCCTGCTCATCGGGCACCAGACCCGTGTATACCACCTGAAAGCCCGCATCGTTAAGCATCTGGACAATGGCCGGGCCGCTGGTGTCCTCCTGCGTTTTGCGAATGCATCTGTCGCTGACTGTAATTACTGCCGCTGTGTAAGCCATGACTGTGCCTCCTTATTTCATCTCTATTGCGCCCAAAGGGCAGCTTTTTTCGCATATTCCGCAGCCGATACACTTGCCTTTGTCGGCCAGCGCGGCCACTGTGTGAGTATCGCCCCGGTGTGTGGGAGAAGTCAGCGCCAGGCAGAACGCCGGGCAATTTTCCACACACATGGAGCAGCCGGAGCAGAGACCGGTATCAATATCCGGGTGCTGCCAGCAGCTTCTCTCCAGATGCTGCGCCGGTTTGCCGCCGCTCTCCATTACTGCCCCTTTGGCGCAGAGCCTGCCGCAGAGCCCGCAGGACACACAGAGGCTCTGGTCAATGGAGTGCTTCTGTTTAGGCGCTCCGGATATGGCCCTTACGGGGCAGTTTTTGGCGCAGAGGGTGCAGCCGATGCAGTTGTCATTTATATAGTAGTTCATATTCAGCCTCCCGCCACAGCCGGCACCAGCCAGACCTCGTCCCCGCTGCACAGCCTGGCACCGGGCTTGACCTGTTTTCCGTTTACGGCGACGATGCAGCCGGACAGGGCCTTCCGGTCGATCTGTGCCTCCGGGCTTATTCGCAGTATCTCCGCCGGTATCTTTTCCAGCAGTTCCTTTACGCTGCCTGCGTCTGTTCCCAGCTCATGCACCCCGGTGTCCAGCCGGAAGGTGCCGAAAAATTTCACCTTGACCATGTCTGTCACCTCTCAATTTTCAGCCTTTTCAATGTCCGTGCTGTCGGCAGACCGTTTTCGGACCAGCCGCGGGCCCTGTAATACCTGACCTTCATCACATCCAGCGGCACCTTTGTTTTGGGGTCCGCCGGGTCCTGAGGACAGTCGGTAATGCGTTTGGGCAGGGTATCGTCTTTGGCGGAGACGCCAAAGCGGGCGCTGACAGCGCGCTCCAGATTATAGCCCCGCTCGCCGCAGCGGAGAAAACGCCCAAAGGTCATCCTCATGCCGGTATTATAATAAAGCCCTTTCGTATGGTGAAACACCGGCAGATGAAAGCACAGCAGCTCCGGAAAAGTGTTTAGCAGCCGCACAGCCCAGCCGATATGGGGGATCAGGGCATTGCATGCGCGGGTGACCGGGCTGTTGGGCCGGCTTATCAGCAGCTTTGGAAACACGGCGTAGCTTGTGAAAAGGCACTGGCCTGTGGCGGACATCATCTCCAGCATGTCCTGAAAGAGCATGGTCATATCCGCCTTGGCCTTGGGCGTCTGTGTATCGGTATAGAGGCCCAGCCCCTCAAGGATGACAAGGTAGCCTCCGTTCAGGTGGCAGG
>CAYFSB010000021.1:0-7544 GCA_964345655.1 uncultured Oscillospiraceae bacterium | reverse complement strand
GGCTCCCCGGTTGGCCACCGCGTAGCCCAGCCCCTGTCCCACTGCACGGCGCGGCTCATAGGCGGCCATTTCAAGACCTTTGGACTGCATTGCAAAGTCCTCGCCGCCGTATTTCCGGCTGAGAGACCGGCTTCCCTCCGCAAGCTCATCGCCAATACCCCGGCGATAGGCGATGCTCTCAATAACACCGGATATCTTATCCGTATCGCCGAAGCAAAGCCCGGTCTTCCAGATGCCCTTCTCATTGGCTTCCATGGCCCAGGCAATGGTGTTGGCAGCGGAGATGGTGTCCATGCCCAGCTCGTCCAGAAGCTTGTTCCAGCGGAGTATCTGCTCTAAATTGCTGTTCATAATGCCGCCGCCCAGCAGTCCCAGAGTCTCAAGCTCCGGGCCTTTGACCTCCTTGCCGTCAAGCGCCACAGTGCGTGCGCATTTTATGGGGCAGGACAGGCAGCCCTTGTTGACAGTATTGAACTGCTCTGCCAACACCTCGCCGCTGACCTGCTCAAAATGTTCAAACTGGCCGAACTGGTAGTTCTTCGTGGCCAGCATTCCCCGCAGCTGCATGGAGCTCACAAGCCCTGCTGTGCCCATGCGGGGGAGCTGATTGCCTGTCAGCGGGTGGGCGCGGAGATATTTTACCCATTTTATGTTCCAGCGTCTGGCTTTCTCCGGGGCGAATATGCCTATCTTGTGGTTGCCGCTGGCGGTAATGGCCTTGAGATTTTTCCAGCCCATGACCGCGCCCATGCCGGTGCGCCCGGAGGCCCGCTCTCCGCTTATAACCGAGGCGTATTTTACAAGGTTTTCCCCGGCGGGGCCTATGCTGACCATGCCGCACTTCACGCGGCAGCCCCGGCGCTCATTTAGCGCCTGCTGCAGCGCCTCCTGGGCCGGAGTCACCGTCATGCCCCAGATATGGGCGGCGCTGTGAAAGATTATACTCTCGTTTGCTATCTCCAGCCAGCTGGGCTCCGGGCATTTTCCCCTGATTATTATGGCGTCATAGCCGGCCTTCTTCAGGTAATAGCCAAAGTTTCCGCCGCAGTTGGAGGAGCCGATTATACCGGTCTGCGGGGAGAGAGTGGAGATGTTGAACCGGTTGGAGCTGGGCGCTCCCGTGCCGGTGAGGGGGCCTGTGGAAATGACCATCAGGTTTTCCTCAGAGAAGGGCTGCTCCCTGCCGCTGAGATTGTCGTATAGAATTCTGGCGGCCATCATCTTGCCACCTATGTAAAGCTCCCTGTCCCTGTCAGTCCAGGGGTAATCCGTGACGCGCCGCTCCGACAGGTCTATCAGCACGACTTTACCCATATATCCCGCATATTTTGACATTGACCCGCCTCCAGTCATATTTTATACGCCTATTTTACCATACCGGAAAAGGATGGCAAGATAAACTTTCACTGGCTGGTAATGGTACTTTTGATGTGATATAATAAAAAATCATAAAAAAGAGGTGCCTTATGTCCGAGGAGCGTTATATAAGAAATATAGGCGCCATAAGCGCTTTGGAGCAGGCCCGGCTCAGAGAGGGGCATGTTTTCCTGGCGGGGCTTGGCGGCCTTGGCGGGCGGGTGCTGGAGCATCTGCTGCGCGCCGGTGTGGGTCGCATTACCGCCGCTGACGGGGATGTGTTTGAAGAGAGCAATCTGAACAGGCAGCTTTTGTCTGAAACCGGCAATATCGGCCTTTCCAAAGCCGGGGCTGCGCTGGATTATGCCGGAAGGGTCAATCCGGAGACAGCCTTTTCCGCAATCGGCCGGAGACTTGACGCCGCAGGCTTCAGCGCCGCGCTGAAGGGCGCGGATGCGGCGGTGGACGCCCTGGACAGCCTTGAGGACAGACGTCTGCTGGCAGCGGCCTGCGCCCAGGCCGGCATACCCCTGGTCCATGCCGCGGTGGGCGGCTGGTGCGGGCAGGTGGGTCTTATCCTGCCCGGCATGGCGGAGGCCTGGCTTGACGGCATCGCCCCGGAGGGGGGAAAGGCCTGCCTGTCGCCGGTCTGCGGCGTCTGCGCCGCCATACAGAGCGCGGAGACAATAAAACTGCTGCTGGGCAGACCCTCGGAGCTTGCCGGAAAGCTGCTCATAATGGATCTGATGAATGAGGAATGGAAGACAATAGACCTGTTTTAGCGTCAGAGGAGATAGGATGCTGGATGTACTCACGCCGGAGGAGGCTCTGGCACTGATAGAGAGAGAATTTGACAGGGCCGTGCCGCCGGAGACTGTGCCGGTCCCGGAGGCTTTGGGCCGGGTACTGTGGGAGGATGTCCGCGCCGCAGAGTTTGTGCCGGATTTTGACCGCTCCACGGTGGATGGCTACGCCCTGAAAGCCGCCGACAGCTTCGGCTGCTCAGACGCTATGCCCGCGCTGCTCTCTGTCGGAGCGCAGGTGCTCATGGGCGCCGCCCCAGGCTGCACGGTAAAGCACGGGGAATGCGCCGCCATACCCACGGGGGGCCCGCTGCCTGAGGGGGCGGACTGTGTGGTGATGAAAGAATACACGGAGGACTACGGCGACGGAACTGTGGGCATATTGCAGAGTGTCGCGCCGGGGACCAATCTTATATTTCGGGGGGACGATGCGTTTCCTGGGAAATCCATCCTCACCGCCGGGCGAAAGCTCACGGCGCAGGATATAGGCGCCCTGGCGGCGCTGGGGATATGCACCGTGTCCGTGGCCGCTAGGCCGGTGGTGGGGATAATTTCAACCGGGGACGAGCTGGTGCCGCCGGATAAATGCCCCGGCGCGGGACAGGTGCGGGATGTTAATTCCCCCATGCTCTCGGCACTGCTGCGCTCCTTCGGAGCAGAGAGCAGGTCTTACGGTATTATTCCAGATGATGAGAAGCTGCTGTCGGAGGTTTTGGGCAGGGCGCTGAGTGATTGCCGGATGGTGCTGCTCTCAGGAGGCAGCTCCGTTGGGGAGAAGGACGCGGCGTGCAGAGTGATATCAGAAAAGGGCCGGCTGCTTTTCCATGGACTGGCCATGAAGCCTGGGAAACCGCTGCTTCTGGGAAGCGCCATGGGGAAGCCTGTGTTCGGCCTGCCCGGCCACCCGGCGGCGGCATATTTCACGGCGCGTATTTTTGTCCGCGCCGCGCTGCGGCGGCTTACAGGGGAGAGCGGCCGGGACTGCCGGGTCAGCGCCCGCATTGACGAGAGCGTTAGCTCAAATCAGGGCAGGGCCGAATATATTGCACTGAGCCTGTATGAAAAGGACGGCGGGCTTTGGGCGCATCCGCTCCGGAGCAAGTCCGGCCTTATAAGTACGCTTGCCATGTCGGACGGATACTTTTGCATAGAGCGGGACTGCGAGGGAATTAAAAGCGGGGAGGAAATAGCTGTCACAAGGGATTGAGCGGGGTGAAAAATGGGCTTTGAGTATCTGAAAAACACATCCCTTGCCCAGGCGCGGGAAGACTATCTGGCCGCGCTGTCGGAGAGGGGCTTTACCCATAAGACGGAACGGGTCTCTGTGCCGTCCGCCTGCGGTAGAGTGACGGCTAAGGCGGTGTATGCCAGTATCTGCTCACCTCACTATGAGTCCAGCGCCATGGACGGCATCGCTTTAAACGCCGCCCTGAGCTTCGGCGCCGGGGAGACAAGCCCTGTAAGGCTCGCCCCAGGTCAGTTTCAGGCTGTGGATACAGGCGATATGTTACCTGAGGGCTGCGACGCGGTGGTGATGACAGAGGATGTGGTGTGGGAGGCCGACGGCGGCGTGAAGCTTTTTGCGCCGGTGCCTCCCTGGCACAATATACGCCAGACAGGCGAGGATATCTGCGCGGGCGAGATGATATTACCGTCTTACAGCCCTGTGGGCCCCGCCGCGCTGGGCGCAATAATAGCAGGCGGCGTAACGGAGCTGGAGGTGATCCGCCCTCCTGTCGTGGGTATCATACCCACAGGAGACGAGATTGTCCCGCCCTTCGCCCAGCCGGGACCCGGAGAAATCCCTGAGTTTAACTCCGCCGTATTTGCCGCCATGATCAAAGACTGGGGAGGGGCAGCGAAGGTATTTCCCATCTGCCCGGACAGGCTTGAATCGATCCGAGCCAGCCTCAGAGAGGCTGTGGAGAGCTGCGACATTGTAATTCTCAACGCAGGCTCATCCGCCGGCCGGGACGACTATGCCTGTACCGCCATAGAGTCGCTGGGGGAGGTGTTGTACCACGGCCTTGCCATCAAGCCCGGAAAGCCCGCAATACTTGGCCTGTGCGGCAGGATCCCGGTGCTGGGCGTTCCCGGCTACCCGGTGTCCGGAATTATCGTGGTGCAGGAGCTGCTCAGACCGATTTTGGACAGATGGTTTTGCCGGGAAGAGGAAGAGCGGCTGTACGTTAAGGCGGCGATGTCCCGGCGCATTGTGTCCGGCCTCAAGTATCAGGAGTTTGTCCGGGTAAATCTTGGTATGGTCAGAGGCGAATATGTGGCTGTGCCCCTGAACCGGGGGGCGGGAGTGGTCTCATCCTTTGTAAAAGCCGACGGCATATTGGAAGTGCCCCAGGGGATGGAGGGCTATGAGCCCGGCACCCAGGTTCATGTGCGGCTGCTGAGACCCAGACGGGATATAGAAAACACGCTGCTGATCATCGGCAGCCATGACCCGCTGCTGGACGAGCTGTCGGATATGATGCACCGCTCCGAACCGGGGCTGTTTATGCGCTCCATACATGTGGGCTCCATGGGCGGGATCATGGCTCTGCGTCGGGGCGAGGCCCATATGGCGGGTACGCACCTTTTAAACGAGAGCGACGGAAAATACAACGAGGCGTATGTTGAGCGGTATTTCCCCGCAGGGGGCGTCAGACTCGTGGAATGCGTGGGCAGAGTACAGGGGCTTATGATAGCAGCGGGCAATCCGCTGGATATAGATAGCATAGATGATCTGAAGCGGCCGGGTCTCAGATACGTGAACAGGCAGAAGGGCTCCGGCACCAGGGTGCTGGCAGATTATCTGTGCAGAGAGCACGGGATTGACACGGAGAGCATATACGGCTACAGCAGGGAAGAGTATACGCATATGGCCGTGGCAGCGCAGATCGCCTCAGGCTCGGCCGATTTGGGCATGGGCATTTATTCGGCGGCAAAGCTGTATGGACTTGGGTTCGTGCCCATATGTACAGAGCAGTACGACCTGCTTATCCCGGACTATGCCTGGGAAACGCCCATGGTGAAAAAGCTGCTCCAGATATTGAAAAGCGATATGTTCAGGCACCGGCTTGAGGCCTTGGGTGGATATACTCTGGAAGAGCCCGGAGCAGTGCGAAAAAAATACTGAAATGGTGGTGTTCTTGTGAGAGATAAATACAGCCGCGAGATTAATTACCTGCGTATCTCCGTGACGGATAAGTGCAATTTAAGGTGCAGATACTGTATGCCGGAGGAGGGCGTGGAGAAAAAATGCCACAGCGACATCCTGCCGATTGAGGATCTGGCGGAGATCGCCGCGGCGGCGGCGCGGCTTGGCGTCACCAAGATAAGGCTGACCGGCGGCGAGCCGCTTGTGAGAAAGGGAATAACCCAGCTTGTGCGGGAGATATCCGCAATACCTGAGATAGAGGATCTGGCTATGACCACAAACGGCATCCTGCTGCCGGAGTTGGCCCAGGGTCTGAAGGAGGCGGGACTGCGGCGGCTGAACATCAGCCTGGACACTCTCAATGCCGAAAAATACAGGGCCATCACCCGGCTGGGCAGCCTTGACAGCGCGCTTGCGGGGATCCGGGCCGCGGTGGACTGGGGCTTTGAGCCGCTTAAAATAAACACGGTATTGGTTGGGGGCTTTAACGACGATGAGATACCGGAGCTTGTAGAGCTCACCTGCCGCTACCCCATAGAGCTTCGCTTTATTGAGCTTATGCCCATAGGCCAGCCGGTTTTTCCGCCGGAGGCGTACATAGACTGCGGCACAGTGCTGCAGCGCATGCCGCAGCTTCAGCCGCTGGAGAGCAGCGGCACGGCGCGGCTGTATCAGATACCCGGCGCACCGGGCAAGGTGGGGCTTATTGAACCGTTGAGCAATCACTTCTGCGGCAGCTGCAACCGCATCCGGCTAACGGCGGACGGGCATCTGAAGCCCTGCCTGCATTCGGCAGAGGAGATAAATATCGCGGGGCTACATGGAGATGAGCTTTTGGAGGCTCTGCGCACGGCCATAGCCCATAAGCCGGCCCAGCACGGACTTCTGACCTGTGACCACCACTCGGAGTCCGTCAGAAACATGAACGGTATCGGCGGATAAAAGCCAGTTTGCAAAACAGGTCTCATATCCGGCGCGTGAGGCGCCGGCCCCTGGAAAAGGAGACGGAATGAAGAAATTTTTTACAGTTGTGTTCAGCCGCGTTGTGTATACGCTGCTGTTTGTGGCGGTGCAGCTTGGAGCGGTGCTGGTTGTGCTGCACTTTTTTGAGGAACAGTTCGTGCTGTTTTACGCGGCCTGCGGTCTGATCTCAATACTTGCCGGGCTGCATGTGCTGAACAGGGACATGAACCCGTCCTACAAGATAGCCTGGCTTATACCCATTATGCTCCTGCCCTTATTTGGCGGACTTATGTATGTGATGTTCGGCAAGACACGCATGTCTAAAGAGGAGACGCGCCGTATGGCCGAGATAGAGGGGCGCTACAGCGAGGCCATAAAGCTGTATGATGGCGATGCCGCACAGCTGTCCGAGGAAAACGGCGACGCAATAATGCACTCCAGGTATATCACCGCCATAACAGGCGTTCCCCCATACAGGCACACCAAGACCCGGTATTTTCCCATTGGCGAGGAATATTTCACAGCCATGAAGGAGGAGCTTGAGAAGGCGGAACACTTTATTTTCCTGGAGTATTTCATAATTGAAGAGGGCGTGATGTGGAACGAGATATTGGAGATACTCAAACGCAAAGCCGCCCAGGGCCTGGATGTGCGGGTCATGTACGAGGATTTGGGCTGCCTGTTCACGCTGCCGCAGCTGTATGACAGGACCCTTGAAAAGCAGGGGATAAAGGCCTGCGTGTTTCATCGCTTCAACAGCATTCTGAACTCCCGCTTTAATGCGCGGGACCACAGAAAGCTCTGCATTATTGACGGGCATACCGGATTTACCGGCGGCATTAATCTGGCAGATGAATATATAAACGTCTATGAAAAGCACGGACACTGGAAGGACAGCGGAATACTGCTCAAAGGCCAGGCGGTATGGAGCCTGACGGTGATGTTTCTGACGGTCTGGGATTATTTCCGCCATGAGCGAGACAGCTTCACAGACTTTGCGCCGCCTGCGGAATGTGTTTCCGATACTGAAAATGACGGCTATGTGCAACCGTATACCGACACGCCCCTGGATGAAGAGGCCGTGGGTGAGACGGTGTATCTGAATCTTATTGACCGGGCAAGGCGCTATGTGTATATCACCACTCCCTATCTCATCATTGACAACGAAATGCTGACGGCGCTGCGAAAAGCCTCCCGCTCCGGTGTGGATATACGGATAATTGTGCCGGGAATACCGGATAAAAAACTGGTGTACATGACCACCCGCTCAT
>CAYFSB010000020.1:8124-11866 GCA_964345655.1 uncultured Oscillospiraceae bacterium | reverse complement strand
CACATTGCCCTTGGAGAGGGGCTTTATTAACTACTACTTTATAATACAAGGAAGACAATATGGCAAATATGCTTGAACAGGCGAAAGCGGCTGAGAACTTTATAGTGGACTTTCGCCATGATATTCATATGTACCCAGAACTGGGCTTCAAGGAATTTCGCACCACGGAGAAAATAGCAAATGAGCTGGATAAGCTCGGCCTGACCTATACGGGCTTTGACCCAACCGGGCTTATGGTGGAAATAGAGGGCAGACCAACCGGGAAGCGCGTAGCGCTTCGCGCGGACATTGATGCGCTGCCTATTCAGGAGACAACGGGCCTGCCTTATCAGTCCCGCACGCCAAATGTTATGCACGCCTGCGGCCATGACACTCACGCCGCCATGCTCATGGGGGCGGTCAGACTGCTGACTGCCAACCGGGATAAGCTTAACGGCACGGTGCGCTGCATTTTCCAGCCTGCGGAAGAAGGCGGCGGCGGAGCCGCACATATTATAAAACAGGGCGCCGCGGATAATGTGGACATGTTTTTTGGCCAACATATCTCCCCGATCGAACCCTCAGGGACAATAAATTACTGTCCAGGCGGGGCAATGGCAGCCGCAGCGAAATTCACCATAGATGTCTATGGCAAAAGCGCCCACGGAGCCACACCTGAATTCAGCGTGGATGCCACGCTGGTGGGCGCACAGATCGTCGACAATCTGCAGAGCATAATCAGCCGGCGGATAAGCCCGTTTGACACCTGCGTTTTGAGTGTGTGTACCTTTAATTCCGGCAGCGCCTTTAATATTATATCCGACCATGCGGTCATCACCGGAACCTGCCGCTTTCTGAGCAAGGAGCTGGGCCCGAAGCTGAAAGAAGAGATGCAGAAGGTGTGCAGCGGGATCGCAGCTGCTTACGGCGCCACGGCGGATCTAAATTTTGAAGTGTTTTGCGATGTTGTGGTCAACGACAGTACAGTGATATCCCTGATGAGCAGGGCCGCGGGCACATTTATGGATACCGATAAAGGCATACGCATCATAGCCCCAATGAACGCCGGAGACGATTTCGGCATATATTCGAACTATGCACCCGCCGCGTATGTGTTTCTTGGCGCAGATGGAAATGGGACAGGCCATAATGAAAAGTTCTGCGTGGGTGACGAGGCGCTCTGTCTGGGCGCCGCGCTGAACGCACAGACAGCCATTGAGATGCTGGACTATCTGATGGAAAAATAAATAAAAAGGCAAAACTCTCAGAGTACAGGTTAAGCGCCTGTATCCTGAGAGTTTGTCATATTTTAGAGAGTTTTTATCAGGCCTTGATTTTTTCCAGAATGGATTTTGTATATGACAGCTGAGTTGATAGAGCGTCAAAATGGCCGGAATTCACCATCCAGAAGTACAGCAGACTTCGGTGCATAAAAATAATCAGGTCCGAATAGTACCAGGAGGGCTTTTCAAGAGCAAAAATTCCCTGGGCTGCGCCCTCGTCAAGGGCTGAAACCAGCAGCGCGGCGGCAGAAGATTGCATGATCTGACCGCTGTAATCACTTCTGGCTATTGTGGGAGTATGGCTTGCCTCATAGATAGCGGCCATTCGGAGAAAATACACGCCTTTTTGCATTGAGAGGGTCATAAGTCTCTCCACAATGCACATTATGCGCTCAACGGGCTCCTCAGGGTATTCAAACGAGTCCATCTCCTCATTGAGATATTGGTAGACAGAAGCGGTGACGGCCTCCTTGCTTTCAAAAAAGTTGTAAAACGAGCCCACAGAGATACCTGCCTCCTGACAGATATCCTTCACCGTGACATTTCCCTCGTATTCCACGGATAAACGGCAAAATATGTCGTATACATTTTTCCTCATATCCTGGCTTTTCTTTTGACGCGGAGTAAGTTCTTTCATATGTTTGAATACCTTTCATGCAGCGGGTACAGTGTAGAAATTTTTTATATTATACAGTGTCTTGTACAAAAAAACAATACACCGGTTATAATGAGGCCCTTGTGCGGATTGCCGCGCTGCTTGTTCAGAGCCAGTTATTTTCTCACAAAGCGGATCTTGCACACATCATCGCCGCGGGCAATGGTGGCGGGGAGATCCAGCTGGCAGCCAAAGCTCTCGCCTATGCCCCTGTCGCCGCACATGGCGTGGTCGCAGAGTATGCGTATCTCCTCATCGGTGCAGCCCTGCTTTTGCCAGGCCTTTACCAGCGGGCAGTAGTGGAAGTCAATATCCAGGTTATCGTCTGTACAGCGCTTTATGTCCATCTCAAACACCCACTGGGCAAACTTGGAAAACAGAGTTTTCTTCAGCCCCTTCAGGGATTCCCCGCCGCCGGCCTTCTGCCGCAGAAGCCCGCCCTGATACAGACCGCAGCGCCGTATTGCGGCCGGGGCGTAATCCTCAGAGTCCAGGCCCTTCTTTTTGGCCTCATCGCAGAGCAGATACATCCACAGGGCCCTGTGCTCCAGCTGTTCCCGGATAGCGACGATCAGCGGGTTTTTAATTTTAGGCTCATTCTTTATGCTCATGACAGTCTCCTTTATCTCGTGAAGTAATATACATATTATATTATATTTAGTATAAATATACAAGCGCAAGACAGGGCTGCCGCCCGTGAAAGAGATGAAAAAACCGCTCACCATCCGGTGAGCGGTCAATTCGTCGACAAAGTCCTTCAGACTTTATCGACGAGAAAGCTGCACTGCGCTCTGTGCCTCAACGTCCACCTGCGGCGAACATTTCGACACTCGCTCCGTGAGAAGTGTTTTCCCCGACGTACACGCCGCCGGAGAAAACGATTGAAATGATTTTTCGACTGCGGGCGAAAAACTCTGCGAGGCTTTGTATACAGCCAAAAAACCGCTCACCATCCGGTGAGCGGTTTTCCGTATAAGTAATTATATAATTACTTGATCTCGACGGTGGCGCCGACGGCCTCAAGCTGCTTCTTGAGAGCTTCTGCGTCGTCCTTGGAGACGGCTTCCTTGATCTTGGCGGGGATGCCTTCCACAAGGCCCTTGGCCTCTGCCAGGCCCAGACCGGTGATGCCGCGGACTTCCTTGATGACCTTGATCTTCTCTGCGCCGAAAGAGGTCATGACAACGTCAAACTCGGTCTTCTCTTCCACGGCTGCTGCTGCTGCGCCGCCTGCTGCGGGGGCTGCAACTGCTGCTGCGGAGACACCGAAGGCCTCCTCAAGAGCGTGGACGAGCTCAGAGAGCTCAAGAACGGAAAGAGCCTTGATCTCTTCGATCATGGCGGTGACTTTTTCACTCATTTTAGTTTCCTCCATTAAAATCTTTGTTTGTGCCGCTTATTCGGCGGCTTCGGCAGCGGCGGGCTCAAGGGAGCCGCCCTTCTGCTCAACTATCTGACCGAGACATACGGCCAGGCCGGAGATAGACGCGATCATGGTGCCCAGAACCTTTGCATACAGAGCTTCCTTTGAGGGCAGCTCAGACATCTCTGCGATCTCAGCAGCGCTCAGGACCTTGCCCTCCATGAAGGCAGCCTTCACGTTGAAGCGTTCGCCCAGCTTCTTGCTGTAGTCGCTGACAATGCGGAAAGGAGCAATGGGGTCATTATCGGCGGTAACCAGAGAGGTGGTGCCGTTGAGCACGGAGTCAAGCTCGTTCATTCCAAGCTTGTCCAGAGCCTTCCTGGTAAGGGTGTTCTTTACGACGGTGTACTCAATCTCTTCCTTGCGCAGTTCGGTACGCAGAGCGGTGTCCTCAGAGACGGT
>CAYFSB010000020.1:1560-8114 GCA_964345655.1 uncultured Oscillospiraceae bacterium | reverse complement strand
GCCCTTGTAATCTACGAGGATGCCGGAGCTTGCGGCCTTGATGCGTGCTGCGAGAGCGTCCACTATCGCCTGCTTTTCGCTAAGAACCTTTGCATTTGGCATGTGTGTATTTCACCTCCACACTAATGATCACGCTCAAAAAGAAAATCCCTGTGACACAAAGACACAGAGATACAAAAACAATCAAAATATTGTTGATGTCCTCGGCAGGACTTACGGTATAAATACCACCTGCTGTCTTCGGAGCGCCATAACAATATACCCCATGCAAAAGATTTTGTCAAGCCTTTTTTTGCGGTATTTAAAGGCTTTCAGCCCTTTTCGCACGGAAGTGCCCCGCATGCGCGGCGTATCAAATATCCCGACGCGGGAAATAATAACCACACTCTTCACAGACGTTTTCTACGCTGTCGTCCGGGGAAGAGTGGATTGGAGAGATACGATGCAGGGTAAAGTTGAAATTTGCGGAGTAAACACTGCCAGTCTCCCGGTGCTCAAGGGCGCGGAGACCCGAAAGCTGCTTGAAAAGGCCAGAGACGGTGACACCGGGGCCAGAGAAAAGCTTATCTCAGGCAATTTGAGACTGGTGCTGTCAGTGGTTCAAAAATTCGCCGGCCGGGGAGAGAGCATGGATGATCTGTTCCAGGTGGGCGTCATAGGACTCATAAAAGCGGTCGACTGCTTTGATCTAAACCAGAGTGTGCAGTTTTCCACCTATGGGGTGCCGATGATAGCAGGCGAGCTCCGCCGCTTTCTGCGGGACCACAGCGCCGTCAGAGTTTCCCGGTCTATGCGGGATACGGCGTACAAGGTGCTTCAGGCCAAGGAGCGGCTTACAGCCCAGGCCGGGCGGGAACCGGATATCGAGACCATGGCCAAAGAGCTGGATATAAAGCGGCAGGATGTGGTGTTCGCGCTGGAGGCCATATGCGACCCGGTGTCTCTGTATGAGCCGGTCTACAGCGACGGCTGCGAGGGGGCCTGCGTCATGGACCAGATAGGCGATACCCGCAACACTGACGAAAACTGGCTGGAACAGATCGCCCTGGAGGAGGCCATGCACCGGCTGACCAGCCGTGAAAAACGGATCCTGGCCCTGCGCTTTTACGACGGGCGTACCCAGATGGAGGCCGCAAAGCAGGTGGGCATATCCCAGGCCCAGGTCTCCAGACTTGAAAAAAACGCCATACGGCAGATAAAAAAGAATATAGCCGCCTGATATGGCCTGAGGCTGTATCAGGGGAAAAAAGATGCCATCCTTCAGCCATGAGGCCTGAGAATGACATCTTTTTGTGTATGTATTATGCTGCTGCGGCGCAGTACTGAGATCAGGCCCCTTCGGCCGCCCTCCTGGCGCCGAAATATTGCCAGGCTACCACTGCGGCCATAAGAACAATGCCGATTATATCAGTGGTCAGCGAGGGGTCCATCATCAGCAGTCCCGCCACGCATATTACGATCCTGGCAGGCCAGCTTATATGGCGGAACAGGTAACCGTTCATGGCCGCTGCCACCCCGAATATACCTATGAGCGAGGTGATGATTATCTGCACCACTGTGATCGCGGTGGTGTCGATAAAGAGCATGGCCGGGTTCAGGCAGAAAATATATGGCACTACAAAGGCGCCGATAGCCAGCTTCGTAGCGTTTATACCTGTCTTCATGGGGTTGGACTTGGCGATCGCGGAGCCGGCATAGGCCGCCAGCGCCACCGGCGGGGTAATGTCCGCCACGATGCCGAAGTAGAACACAAAGAAGTGGGCCGCAATTTTGGGCACACCGATGGTGATGAGTATAGGCGCGCAGGTGGAGGCCATGATGCAGTAGTTTGCGGTGGTGGGCACGCCCATGCCCAGAATGATGCAGCAGAGCATGGTCAGGAACAGGGCGACCAGCGTGGGGTTGAGGAAGCTGACCTGGCTGCTCACAGAGACAACGCCGGAGATAAGCTTGGACGCAAGGCCGGTAGCGGTGATGCAGCCGGCAATAATTCCCGCCATGGAGCAGGCCACGGCCACGGTGATGGTGCCTTTTCCGCCGGCCTCCAGCGCCTCAAGGATCTTGGGGACGGTGATGCGGTCCTCTTTGTCAAAGAGGCTCACGATCACGGCGGCGAGAATGGCAATGGACGCGGAAAACTGCATCGTTCTTGTGCCGGTGGTGACCAGTGCGACCAGAATTATAAGCGGGAGCAGCAGGTATACCCGCTTCATAAGCCCGCCTATTCTGGGCAGCTCATTTTTGGGGATACCCCGCAGACCCAGTTTTTTTGCTTCCAGATGCACGGCGATGAAGATCCCGGTGAAGTAGAGGACAGCGGGCAAAATTGCCCGGACAGCGACCTCCGCGTAGGTGACGTTCATATACTCGGCCATAAGGAAGGCGGCGGCGCCCATGATCGGGGGCATTATCTGGCCGCCGGTAGACGCGGCAGCCTCCACGGCGCCGGCAAATTCTGCCTTGTAGCCAGTCTTTTTCATCATGGGAATGGTGACGGAGCCGGTGGTGACGGTATTGCCCACGGAGGAGCCGGAGACCATGCCGCAGAGGGCGGAGGAGATGACCGCGACCTTTGCCGGGCCGCCGGAGAATCCGCCCACAAGGGAGTTTGCAAGGGAGATAAAGAATGACGCGATACCGGTGCGTTCAAGAAACGCGCCAAAGATTATAAACACCACTATGTATTTTGCACAGACCTGTATAGGCGTGGACAAAACGCCGCTTGTGGTAAAGAACAGGGTGTACAGCAGCCGCTCCATGCCGATGCCGGTGGAAAAGGTGTATACAAGCAACACGCCCGCCACGCAGAGGATGGGCACACCCACACAACGGCGGCATAGCTCCATAAGGCACAGAATGCCCACAATACCCACCACTGTGTACAGCGGGGTCATACGTGAGGCACTGGTGAGGATCTTTACCAAAGCGTCATAACTCACGCAGTAGTAGAGAAAGGCGGAAGCGCCCAGAACCATAAGGACAAAGTCATACCATGGAATATAGTTTACCCGCACGTGATGCTTGCTGGCGGGATAAGTGAGATAGCCCATAACAATAATGAGGGCCAGAAATATGGTGAGCCGTTTCTCCCGTGCGGCCACGCTGAACAGAGTGGACCATATGCAATATAAAGAGAAAAAGACCATAACAATGCGTACTGTGAGTGCAATCTTACCCTCCCAGATGCGGGTATTGGACTCTCTGTCGTATTTTCGCATGATCTCCTCTACGTCTTTAGCGGTTCCTACATCCGCTGACTCATCGACGGGGGTGTGGTCGTGCTTGTGAATTATCGACATTTTCTACTCCTTTCTCAGCTCGCTGCGCCTCAGAACAAGGATTATAAAAAATACGGCGCCATAACGACGCCGTAGTTGACAGGGCGCAAAAGGATTTACTTGACAGGCACAGTGATGCCCTTCTCGGCGAAGTACTTGGCGGCGCCGGGATGATAGGGCACGTCGGTGATGGAGGAAGCGAACTCAAGATTCAGCTCTTCCGCCTTGCCGTGCTGGATGTCGGCAGCATTCTCAAAGATGGTGGAGACAAAGGTGTAGATGGCGTCCTCGGAGACATCGTCACGGGCCAGTACAACTGCGCCTATGGCAACGGTCTTGGCATCCTCAGGCATACCGTAGGTGGCAGCGGGGATGGTGTAGGCGCTGTAGTAGGGGGACTTGGCGATAAGCTGGTCTATATGCTCGTCGTCAATGCTCACAAGGTAAACCTGACCGCCGGTGGACAGGTCAGTGATGGCGGTAGTGGGAGCGCCGGCCACGATGAATGCCGCGTCGATCTTGCCGTCCTTCAGGCTCTCAGCGCTGTCGCCGAAGTTCTGGTAGACGGGGGTAATATCGCTCTCGGTCATGCCGTAAACACCAAGAACATCAATGGCATTGAAGTAGACACCGGAGCCGGAGACGCCGATGGAGACGGTCTTGCCCTTCAGGTCGGCGACAGTCTTTATATCAGAGTTCATGGTGACGATCTGTACCTGCTCCATGTAGAGGGCAGCGACGACAGAAAAGCTGTCGACAGCGCCGGTCTCGGCAAAGAGATTGGTGCCGGAATAGGCATAGCTCATAACGTCGGACTGGCAGAAGCCCAGCTGGACAGCGCCGGAATCAAGGTCTTCAATATTGGCCTGGGAGCCGTTGCCCACCACAGCCGTGACGGACAGGTCGGTCTTGGAAGAGACGTACTGGGCCAGCACACTGCCGTAGCCGTAATATGTACCGGTGTCGCCGCCGGTGGTAAAGGTCAGAGATTCGCCCTTGGCTGCGGTGTCAGTGCTGGAACCGCAGGCGCACAGAGCAAAAATCAGGCACAGAGCGGACAGAATTGCGATGAACTTTTTCATTTCGTTTTTCCTCCTGGCATAAGGTTTTTGAATTTATTTCCACTGAATAAATAACGCTCTTATAATACAACCAAATAAAAAACTTTGCAATAGTAAATCGTCAGATTGCCAGGCAAGCACAAAAAAACACGGCATCTTTATCTGCGATTTGTGGGAAAAAACCGGAAAGTCCGCGAAGACTTAACGCATTCTTTACAGGGGCATGATCCGTGAGCTTGACAGCGCCTGGCGAAGAGGATCCAAATTTTTTGCCTATATGAACGGGAACAGAAAAAACACTTGCCAAAGCGCTGGCTTTGGTAGATAATTGGAAGATAAACAGACGGAGGAAGACACGTGGCATATAAACTGATTGCTTTTGACCTGGATGGGACGCTGCTGGACGACGACAAGAACATACCCGAGGAGAATCTGAGAGCGCTGGAGGCGGCAGCCGGGCAGGGAATACTGGTGGTACCCGCCACCGGGCGCATTGTAGAGGGTATACCGGAGAGCGTAAGGCGGCTGCCTTTCATCCGCTACTACATAAGCATAAACGGCGCTTACGTATATGACTCGCTGGAGGACAAAGTGCTGTACCGCGGTGAGATACCCCTTGGGCTGGCCCTTGAGCTGATAGCCTATATGGACACGCTGCCCGTGATATACGACTGCTATCAGGACAACAGGGGTTGGATGACAGGGAGCATGTTCGACCGGGCGGAGGAGTATCTGCGCTATGAGCCAAGGATGCTGGAGCTGATACGGCGGCTGCGCATAAAGGTGGACAGCCTACCGGAGACCTTGAGACAGCGGGGAGAACCATTGCAGAAGCTCCAGATGTATTTTAAAAAAGAGGATATGGAGGAGCGCAGCCGCCAGCTCAGGCTGGTGCCGGAGCTTTTTCCGCAGCTGGAGGCCACAAGCTCGGTCAGCTGTAATATTGAGATAAACAGCGTCAGTGCCACCAAGGGCAAAGCGCTGGCGGTGCTTTGCACACATCTGGGCCTGGACCTGAGAGACTGCATAGCCTTCGGCGATGGGACAAACGACACAGATATGCTAAAAGCGGCGGGCATGGGCGTGGCCATGGCCAATGCCGATGAAAAGGTCAAGGCCGCGGCAGACGCGGTCACGGGCAGCAACAATGCCGCCGGCGTGGCGCAGATGCTCAGACAACTTACAGTATAGACCGGCGGACGGGAGAAAGGAGCAGAAAATGGAGATAAATATAGCTGTAAAGATACTTATTTGCCTTTCAGCAGGATATTTCATCGGAAGTATAAGCCCCTCGTTTCTTATTGGAAGGATCAAAGGATATGATGTGCGCAAAAGCGGCTCCGGCAACGCGGGAGCGTCAAACACCGTCATAATGGCGGGGAAGCTGCTCGGCCTGCTGGTGGCGCTGCTGGACATATTCAAGGCCTGGGCCGCCTGGTACATATGCAGGGTGCTGTTTCCGGAACTGGAGCTGGCGCCGCTGCTGGGCGGGGCCGCCTGCATTATCGGGCATATGTATCCGGTGTTTCTGCGCTTTCACGGCGGAAAGGGGCTGGCCTGTCTGGGCGGCGTCATTCTGGCATATAACCCCAAAACTTTTTTGATAATGCTGGCTGTGGCGCTGACGCTGGGCGTCATCACAAATTATGTCTGCATCGTTACAGTGTCAATGTCCTTCATCTTCCCGGCGTGGTATGGTCTGGTCACCAGCTTCTGGCTGGGCGCGATGGTGCTGGCGGCGCCGGCGATACCTGTTTTTATAAAGCACATTGAGAATTTCCGGCGTATAGGCTCCGGACAGGAGCTGAGACTCAGCTATCTGTGGGACAAGGACGCGGAGCTGCACCGTGCGGGATATGAGGACTGAAATCAGTGTTGACCAAATAACGCCGCTCCCGGTTCAAACCGGGAGCGGCGTTATTTTTACGGCGATTTACAGACTGTCCAGATATTCGCAGGCGGCCAGAGCTGCCGCGGCACCGTCAGCCACGGCGGTGGTGAGCTGCCGCACCTTCTTTGAGCGGCCGTCTCCGGCGGCAAAAATGCCGGGGGTATATGTGCCGCAGTCTTCTCCGGACAGGGCATAGCCCGCCAGATCCAACTCCATTAGAGAAGAGAAAGCGCCGTTATCCGGCCTGTGGCCAACGGCCACGAAAAGCCCCTTTATATCCAGAACCCGCTCCTGACCGTTCTGATTCACGGTGACGCCCTCCAG
>CAYFSB010000020.1:1287-1550 GCA_964345655.1 uncultured Oscillospiraceae bacterium | reverse complement strand
ACCCAGAAGTCCGGTGACGCAGGCGTTCAGCACAAACTCCACATTGTCTCTGCCCTTCAGTGCCTCCACCAGCTTTGCCTCGCCTCTGAAGGAGTCTCTGCGGTGGATAAGATATACCCGGCGGCACTTTTCACTGAGCAGCAGGGCATCCTGCAATGCGCTGTTGCCGCCGCCGTTTACAGCCACGTCCTGCCCCTTGTAGAAGGCCCCGTCGCATACGGCGCAAAAGCACACTCCGCTGCCTATCAGCTCCTCTTCCCGCG
>CAYFSB010000020.1:0-1277 GCA_964345655.1 uncultured Oscillospiraceae bacterium | reverse complement strand
CGCGGCAGACCCAGCATACGGGGTCTGGCGCCGGTGGCGATGATAAGGGCCTTGGCCTGATACTCATTTCCGGAGTCGGTGCGCAGAGTCTTGAAGTCCGGGCCGTTTTCAACGGCTGTGATCTCGTCCAGCTCTGCCTCGGCTCCCTGCTCCATGGCCTGCTCCAAAAATCTGTCGCCCAGCTCCGTGCCGCTTATGGAGATAAAGCCGGGGAAGTTCTCCACTCTGGGAGACCAGGTTATCTGTCCGCCGAAGGCGTTCTTTTCAAAAACGATCACCGATTTTCCGGCTCTTCTTATATATGTGGCGGCAGTGAGTCCCGCAGGGCCTCCGCCGATAACAGCGATGTCGTACATGTTTTGCACCCTTTCAGAATAAGATAGGGAAAAACCCCCGTGCCGTTCCGAAACCGGAAGTACACAGGGGTCATTCCCTGCTTTCAGAGTTTTACTTGTCGCTTAAAAACTGCTTTATTGCTCCGGCGCCTGCATATTTCTCAAAGCCTGTGCCGTCGGTAATGATGAGTGTGGGGGCCTGCTTCACGCCGTATTTCAGCGCCAGCTCCACATTTTCCTCGGCCATCAGCTTTTCATAGGCAAAGCCGGCCTTGTCCAGATATGAGCAGGCGATGCGGCAGTTGGGGCAGGTGGGTGTGGCAAAGAGAATGGCGCGGGCGGCGCTCTCGTTTACCGGGGCGGCTGCCTGAGCCTCGGCTCCGGGGGCCTCCTCAACAGGACCGCTGTGGTGCAGCATGGAGTGCTCAAGGTTGTATTCCTTCCGCTCCTTGTACTCCTGGGTCTTGCCCGCGTTCCAGTTCTGCACCGGGCGGTAATAGCCGGTTATGCGGCTGTACACCTCGGCGCTCTCACCGCAGTTGGGGCAGGTGAACTGCTCACCGGTCAGGTACCCGTGGTTCTTGCATACGGAGTAGGTGGGGGAGAGAGTGTAATAGGGCAGCTTGTAGTTCTCGGCTATCTTGCGCACAAGGTTTGCCGCTGCCTCCCAGCTGGGCAGCATCTCACACAAAAAGGCGTGGAACACTGTGCCGGAGGTGTAGCGGGTCTGCAGATCGTCCTGAATATCCAGCGCCTCAAACACATCCTCCGTGTAGCCCACGGGCAGGTGGGAGCTGTTGGTATAGTAAGGAGTGCCGCCGGGCTCTGCCGCGGTGATAATGTCGGGGAAGACCTCCACGTCGTGCTTGGCAAGGCGGTAGGAAGTGGACTCGGCGGGGGTGGCCTCAAGATTGTACAGATCGCCGTACTGCTCCTGATAGT
>CAYFSB010000019.1:11424-12043 GCA_964345655.1 uncultured Oscillospiraceae bacterium | reverse complement strand
TATGACGGGAACGCCATGATCAACACCCCCCTTGCCGAAAAGACCTTCACCGTAGATCTGGCTGAGGGCAGCTCCACCAAGCTCACGCTGGCGGTGGAATGGCATTTTGGCGGCACATACGGCGGTGTAGAGCTGCCTGTCATCGAGTGCGGCGGCACCATCGACCTCTCCCGATAAGCGGACAGTCCTGAATTCCGAGCCCGGTTTTATTGAGGGGCGGGATTTTGGATTGACTAATCGGCGGACTCATTTTATACTGGGTCTCAGACTACAGACAAGCCTGTTTGAAAATGCAAATACTTGCATAAGATCAGCGGGAAGAGGGGATGTGAGTCCCCTCTTCCTGTTTTATCACGCACAATCCATAACTTTGTTGAGTTTTTGATCGTGTCTCTCAGGCTGTCAATTTTTTCTGAAAGGTAAATCAGATATGCGCACACAGGAACAGATAGATGAGATAGTCCGGCTGCTGCTGGCGGAATATCCACTGGCGGACTGCACACTGGACTGGCGAAAGGATTACGAGCTGTTGTTTTCCGTACGGCTTGCCGCCCAGTGTACCGACGAGCGTGTAAACCAGATCACTCCCGCCCTTTTTCAGCGTTTTCCCACGCTGGAG
>CAYFSB010000019.1:5603-11414 GCA_964345655.1 uncultured Oscillospiraceae bacterium | reverse complement strand
TGCGGAGGCTGATGTGGCCGAGGTGGAGAAGTATGTCCACTCCTGTGGCTTTTTCCGTGCCAAGGCACGGGATATTGTTGCCTGTGCAAACGTGCTGCTGGAAAAGCACGGCGGAGAACTGCCGCGCACAATGGAGGAGCTTACGGCGCTGCCCGGTGTGGGCCGCAAGACCGCAAACCTGATTCTGGGAGACGTGTTCAGGATCCCCGGCTCCACAGTGGTGGACACCCACTGCATACGAATTACAAACAGGCTTGGCATTGTAGATAATTTGAAGAACCCCGTGAAGATAGAGATGGAGCTACGAAAGCTTCTGCCGCCGGAGCACTCCTCGGATTTCTGCCACTGCATAGTGCTGCACGGCAGAGCCGTATGCGACGCAAGAAAGCCCCTGTGCGAAAAATGCTGTCTCAGGCATCTGTGTCAGTATTTTTCCGGCTGATATTTGCGGACAAAAGAAAAGAAAGCTGTCATTTCCGGCTCAAATGGGCCGGAAATGACAGCCTTTTTTATTTCAGCACCACGTTCTCCTTACCCAGCAGCTCCTGAAGCTCCAGTATCAGGCCCTGGTGAATGACGCAGCGTGCACCTATGCGCTTTTTTTCCTGCTCACACCAGATAATCATCTGCTGCTCTCCGGGAAACATGGTCAGTATGAGTTCCAGCCGCCTCATACGCGGGTCATTCCGGGATATCAGCTTCACCCAGAGCTTTTTCTCCGGGGGCGGCGGCGCGTCTCCGGACAGCGCGTTCAGGTCAGACATGGGCCTTATGCTGTCCACCATCAGCTGCGGCTCCTTCTCATCTCTTACGGAGATGCGGCCTCTGACGATTATGGCCGCGTTTTCCTTCACATAGCTGCCGCTGTCGTCCAGCACCCGCTGAAAGGCTATAAGCTCCATGGTACCTGTGTCATCCTCCAGATTGATATAGCTCATGAGGGTGTTGTTTTTTGTGGTCCTTGTCCGGTAGGAGGACACCACTCCGGCCAGCGTCACATACTGGTTATCCGCGAAGCGCTCCGGCCCGCCCTCGGCGGCAAAATCACCCAGCACCGCGCCCACAGGCACAGCCCCCAGCTTTCGCGCCGCGTCTCTGTATTCGTCCATTGGATGCCCTGTGAGGTAGAGTCCTGTGGTCTCTTTCTCCATGGCCATTTTCTCTCTGGGGCTGTACTCCTCCACCTGGGGCATCGGTATAGTCACGGGGCGTGCTTTTTCACCCTCAAAATCTCCGAACAGGTCTATCTGGCCTGAAATGTTGTCCCGCGCCGCCTGACTTATGCTCTCCATAACCGTGCCCGCGATCTGCACAAGGGCCTTGCGCTTATAGCCCATGCTGTCAAAAGCTCCTGCGCGGATGAGATTTTCCACAGCACGGCGGTTTAACTCCTTGCCGGACATGCGGCTGCAAAAATCTTCAAAGCTGGCAAAAATGCCGTTTGCCTCCCGCTCGCTCACCAGATTCTTTATTGCTCCCCAGCCTATGCCCTTAATGGCCACAAGGCCAAAACGCAGATTCTCCCCTGCCACGGTAAAGTTTGCGTCCGACTCGTTTACGTCCGGCGGCAGCAGTTTTATGCCCATCTCCCGGCACTCCGCAATATACTCCGCCACCTTGACGCTGTTATCCAGAATGGACGTCAGCAGCGCCGCCATATACTCTCTGGGATAGTGGCGCTTCATGTACGCTGTGCGGTATACCACAATGGCATAGCTGACGGCGTGGGCCTTATTGAAGGCATAGCTGGCAAAGTCCAGTATCTCATCATATATGCTGTTGGCAACTTCTTCCGGCACGCCGTTTGCCACAGCGCCGGGGATATTGCGGCTCTCGTCCCCATGGACAAAGGCCAGACGCTCCGCGTCGATTATTTTATGCTTCTTTTTGCTCATGGCCCGGCGGATATTATCCGCCTGCCCCAGAGAAAAGCCCGCCAGACGGCGGAATATCTCGATTACCTGTTCCTGGTATACTATGCAGCCGTAGGTCACCTCAAGGATGGGGCGCAGCAGCTCGTGCTTATACTTTATACGCTCCGGATGCTGGGAGTACTCGATAAATCTGGGAATACTGTCCATCGGACCCGGCCGGTAAAGGGCAATTATAGCTGTGATATCCTCTATGCTCTTGGCCTTTATCCCCACGCAGACCGAGGTCATGCCGGTGCTCTCCAGCTGGAACACCCCGGAGGTATGTCCCGCGGCCAGCATCTCAAAGGTGGCCTTGTCCTCCTCCGGTATGGAGTCCACAGTGAAGCTTGGCCTGTACTTGCGCACAAGCTTTGCCGCATCCTCCAGTACCGTCAGGTTTCTCAGGCCCAGAAAGTCCATCTTCAGCAGTCCCAGCTCTTCCAATGTGGTCATGGGGTACTGGCAGACTACAGACTCGTCGTTTTTTGCCAGAGGTACATACTCATACACGGGTTTTTCCGTGATAACGACACCGGCCGCATGGGTTGAGGCGTGCCTCGGCATGCCCTCCAGCGCCCGCGCCACATCTATAAGCCGCTTAAGCGTCTCGTCGCTGTCATACATATCCTTGAGTGGCTTTGAGAGCCGCAGCGCCTCGTCCAGCGTCATATTCAGCGCCATTGGCACCTGCTTTGCCACCGCGTCAGTCTCGGCATAGCTCACTGACAGGGCCCGGCCCACATCCCTTATGGCCGCCCTGGCCGCCATGGTGCCGAATGTGACTATCTGGGCCACATGGTCGCCGCCGTAGAGCCTGTTCACATATTCTATGACCTCACCCCGGCGGTTGACACAGAAGTCCACATCAATATCCGGCATGGAGACCCGCTCCGGATTCAGAAAGCGTTCAAAAAACAGGCTGTATTTTATTGGGTCTACATCTGTTATATACAGGCAGTATGACACGACACTGCCGGCAGCGCTGCCCCGGCCGGGGCCTACGGGAATGCCGTTTCTCTTGGCGTAACCTATAAAATCCGAGACTATGAGAAAATAGTCCACAAAACCCATCTTCTCGATCATACTCAGCTCATAATCCAGCTGCTGGTGTACCTGGGGTCTGTCAGGGAAGCGCTCCGCAAAACCCTTCTCGCACAAGCTCCTCAGATATTTTGCGCTGTCCGTCTCACCCTTTGGCAGCTTGAATCTGGGCAGATGATAGTGGCCGAATTCAAAGTCGTAATTGCAGCGCTGTGCAATAGCCACGGTATTGTCCGCCGCCTCCTGCCACTCAGGAAACAGTGCGCGCATCTCCTCCTCGGTTTTCAGATACAGCTCCCCGGTCTCGAAGTGCATGCGGTTTTTATCTTCCACGGTCTTGCCCATCTGGATGCACATTAGCACATCCTGATAATAGGCGTCGTTTTTCTCGATATAATGGGCATCGTTGGTCACCACCAGCGGAATGCCTGTGTCTTTGTGCAGGCGGATAAGCCCCTGCGCGGCGGCTTTTTCCTCCCGGATGCCGTGGTCCTGTATCTCAAGATAGAAATTCTCTTCACCGAAAAGCCCGCGCAATTCCAGCGCTTTGGCCTTTGCCCCCTCATAGTCTCCGTTTACAAGCTGCTGCGGAATGGCCCCGGCAAGGCAGCCGGAGAGGCAGATCAGTCCCTCCGCGTGCTCATGGAGCAGCGCCCAGTCTATGCGGGGCTTGATATAAAAGCCCTCCGTGAACGCGGCACTCACCAGATAGCAGAGATTTTTATAGCCCGTCTCGTTTGCGCACAGCAAGATCAGGTGAGAGTAATCGTTATCCAGACCATGCTCCTTGTCGCTCATGCGTCTGGGCGCCACATAGACCTCGCAGCCGATGACCGGCTTGATGCCTGCGGCCTGGCAGGCCTTATAAAAGGCCACCGCCCCATACATCACCCCGTGGTCGGTGATCGCCAGCGCAGTCTGCCCCATGTCCCTGGCCTTTTGCGCAATTTTGTCTATGCGGCAGGCGCCGTCCAGCAGGGAAAACTCAGTATGTACATGCAGATGAACAAAGGCCATGGCTTTTTCCTTTCAATATCTCTCTAATTGGCGTCGGTCTCCTCTGAGGCAAGGCTGATTATTTTTTTCAGTCTGTGGGACAGGCAGCTCTTTGTGACCTTTGGGCAGGACAGCAGCGCCAGATCCGCAAGGCTTGCCTCCGGGTTTGTAATGCGCAGCAGCGCCGCATCCTTCAGCGGCTCCGGCAGGGCGTCCAGCCCATACTCCCGCGCTATGCGGCGGATGGCCTCCATCTGCTCCTGGGCGGCAGCCACTGTCTTGTCCGTATTTGCCGAGTCACAGTTTATCTGGCGGGTGACAGTGTTGCGCATCTCCTTATCCACCTTGGCGGACATGATGTTCATAGCCGTCACTCCGGCGCCGATGGTGGTGAAGAAATCCGCTATGGCGTCGGCTTTTTTAAAATACAGCAGGGAGTTTCCGCTGCGCTGGGTCTCCTTTGGAAAAAAGCCCATGTCCAGCAGCACCGAGTACACCTCACGGCTCACACTGTGGTGGGGCGTGGCAAGCTCCAGATGATAGCGTTTCTCCGGGTCGGTAACGCTGCCGCCGGCCAGAAATGCGCCCCGTATAAAGGCCGTCCTGCAGCAGTCCTCCTCTATCACGCCGAAATTAACGTGGTGGGACAGAGTGCCGTCTATCTCGGCGCCGAAGGCATCAAATATGCGGGAGAGCTTCTCCCTGTCTGTGACGGCAAAACTCCGCTTGCCCTGCGCCTTTGACGGCGGCAGAACATCGAAGCCCAGCGAGAAGGCTTTCTTGAAAAGCCTGGGCAGCCTGGCGGCGAAGTCGGGACTGGCGGTTATTATACGGATCTCCTGGGCAGAAAAGGTGTTGCAATAGAGCAGCGCGCCGTAGCACTCGGCGGCGGCGCAGAATTTGCTTTCAATGCGGGTCTGGCAGAGCTCCGCCTTGGCTGTGGATGAAAACGACATCTTCCCACCTCTTTCCGGCAGACTACTTGTCCACGTCTCTGTTTACATTTACGGAGTTAATGCCCCTGGCAATCAGGTAATCGTTCAGCGCTGCCGCTATTGCCACACTCCTGTGGCGGCCGCCGGTGCAGCCAATGGCAACCGTGAGCCCCAGCTTGCCCTCCTCTATGTAGTAGGGCAGCAAAAAGTCTATAAGCTCCTGTATCTTCTCCATAAAGGTTCTTGTCTGCTGATAGCTGAACACGAAGTCCCCCACGGGTCTGTCAAGCCCGCACATGGGCCGCAGCTCCTCTACATAGTAGGGGTTTGGCAAAAAGCGGGCGTCAAACACCAGGTCTGCGTCCATGGGCAGGCCGTGCTTATAGCCGAAGGACATCACCGTCACATCTATCTCCCGCTTCTTCCCGTTCTCGGCAAAGAGGGAGAACAGTCGGTTTTGCAGCATGCCCAGAGTAAGGCTGGAGCTGTTTACCACAAAATCCGCCCGCTCTTTTATAGGCGCAAGCAGCTCCTGTTCTTTTTTCACTGCCTGCTCCACCGTGACCCCCTGCACCGACAGCGGATGGGGGCGGCGGGATTCCTTATAGCGTTTTATCAGCGTGCGCAGATCCGCGTCCATATACAGTATGCGCACAGTGCAGTCCATGTCCTTCAGCTGCTCAACGGTGTTGAGCAGCTTTCCAAAGCAGTCCTTGTCGCGCACATCCGTCACCAGCGCCACCTTTTCATAGCGGCCGCGGGTGGCGAGACACAGCTCCGCAAACCGGGGCATCAGCGCCACCGGCATGTTGTCCACGCAGTAATAATCCAGATCCTCAAGCACATCCGCAGCGCGGCTTTTTCCCGCTCCGGACAATCCTGTTATAATAAGAAATTCCAATGTATGTGCCCTTTTCCTTTCAGAC
>CAYFSB010000019.1:0-5593 GCA_964345655.1 uncultured Oscillospiraceae bacterium | reverse complement strand
AGACCTCTTCTTTATATTCCGCGCCTGTAATAATATGTCTTGGTACAGCTGGTCCCTT
Source organism: uncultured Oscillospiraceae bacterium (assembly GCA_964345655.1). Classification (GTDB taxonomy): domain Bacteria; phylum Bacillota; class Clostridia; order Oscillospirales; family Oscillospiraceae; genus Limivicinus. Next base: position 5,535 of record CAYFSB010000019.1, on the reverse strand, counting down.
GTCTTCAAGGCAGTAATCCGGCGGGAGTATTATAATCTCCGGCTCCAGGAACACTCCTGTCTTCTCATGTACGGTTTTTCTCACTTGGAGCATCAGTTCATACACATCATGTGAGCTGGCGCTGCCAGTATTTACAATAAACCCCGCGTGCTTTTCCGACACCTGGGCCCCGCCCACGCTATAGCCCTTGAGTCCGGCCCTGTCTATAAGCTCTGCGGCGTAATGCCCTTCCGGGCGCCTGAAGGCACTGCCCGCCGATGGCAGCTCCATCGGCTGCTTCTCCCGGCGCCTTTCATTAAGCTCCCGCATTCTGGCGGCAATGGCTTCGCTGTCATCTCTCTCCAGCCGGAGCACCGCGCTGAGGATCACGCATCCGCCCATCTCCTGAAACACGCTGCTGCGGTAGCCAAAGGCGCACTGTTCTCTTGTCAGCTCATACAGCCGCTGCTCCGGCAGGTAGTAGCATACCACGCTCTCTATTGTGTCCTTCAGTTCCCCGCCGTATGCCCCTGCGTTCATCTGACAGCCGCCGCCCAGTGTGCCGGGAATGCCTGAGGCAAACTCCAGACCCTTAAGGGAATTCTGCTGGGCAAAGCTCGCCAGCTTTGCGAGGGAAACCCCCGCTTCCGCGTACAGTGCCCCGTCGGGCAGCAGAAACATTTTTGTGAGCTTTTCGGTGCTGATTATAAACAGGTCCTTCAGCCCCTCATCGGGAAAAAGGATATTGGTTCCGTTTCCCAGCAGCATGGGGGCTATCTGCTGCTCTTTCAGCAGACAGCAGATTTTCGACAGGGAGCTCACATCCGAAGGCACCGCCAGAGCCCGCACAGGCCCGCCTATTTTAAAAGAGCAGTGGCCGGACATAGGCTCGTTTTCATACAGACGCAGTGCCGGCAGCTCCTTTTTTATCTCCGCAATGGCTTTTTCAAGGTTTTCCATATCGTTCTCCACTCAGAATTATTTAAAAATTACCGCTGTCTATCGCCAAATCGTGCTCTGCGGCCAGCGCTTCCGCCGCATTATAGCCCATCTTCTTCTGGCGGTTGTTCATGGCTGCAAGCTCAAGGATAACAGCCAGATTTCTGCCCGGCGTGACAGGAATGGTCACCAGCGGCATTTCCACGCCCAGTATGCTCTCCGTGTCGTTGGACAGGCCCAGCCTGTCATAGGCTTTGCCCTCCTGCCAGGTCTCCATCTTCACAACAAGGTCGATGTTCGTCTCCGGCTTTATCGAGCCTACGCCGAATATATGGCGCACATTTATGACGCCAATGCCGCGCAGCTCCATATAATATCGGATTATCTCCGGCGCTGTGCCCACAAGAGTGTCCTTGCCGATAAGCTTTATCTCCACGGCGTCGTCCGCCACCAGTCGGTGGCCGCGCTTTATAAGCTCCAGCGCAGTCTCGCTCTTGCCAATGCCGCTGTCGCCCACCAGAAGTACTCCCTCGCCGTATACCTCCACCAGCACACCGTGGGTGGTGAGCCGGGGCGCCAGATGGTTGTGCAGGGAGCTTATCACATCGGCCTGAAAGTCTGAGGTGTCCTCTTTCGTGATAAACACGTTTCTGTCAAATTTCTCCGCCATTTCAAGGCACTCCGGAAATGGGACCACCCCATGGCAGATAACAAGCGCCGCGATATCATAGCGCATAAACCGCTCAAAAGCCGCAAGCCGCTCCTCTTTGCTGAGGGTATCCAGATAGGTGCTCTCCACGCGGCCCATTATCTGCAACCGCTTGGGATCAAAATAATTGTAAAAGCCTGTAAGCTGCATGGCCGGGCGGTTCACATCCGCCGTGGTTATAACAGCGGTCTCATAGTCCTTTGCCACATGCAGCGGCTGGAGCTCATGCTCCTCTACGATAGTCTTGAGTTTTACCGAGTATTTGCTTCTCATTATTTTTCCCTCCGTATAAAGCGGCAGCGCCGACGCGGGTCTTTTCACACCATATATATTAACCATTTTACCCGCATTTGGCAACCTCTTTTACACGCATCCGGGCGTAAACTTTTTCCCTTTTTAATATTTTTGAAACAATCTGAAAAAATATACTTGCATTTGCGCTTTGGGTCTGCTATTATATAAAAGCTGTCTATTCAGCTAAACACAAGCAAGGAGGTGCTTCAACTCATGGCAAAGTGTCAGTTTTGCGAAAAGGGTGTGGCCTTTGGTATTAAGGTCAGCCATTCCCACAGACGCTCCAACCGTACCTGGAAGCCGAATGTGAAGCGCGTCAAGGCCATTGTGGACGGTACTCCCCAGCACGTTTACGTCTGCACTCGCTGCCTGCGCAGCGGTAAGGTCACCCGCGCTGTGTAATTTAATTTAATAAAATTACCCGAAACAAAGCCTGTCGTATGCAACAAACGACGGGCTTTTTTCGGTTTCTGTACTGCAAAATGCTGCCCGCTGGGTTTTCCCTTAAATTTGTCTTGCTTTGCTGGCTTATATACACTAAAATAGGATTCGACATTTTTCTTTCGGGGGTAAGGCTATGGAACTGCTTGAACAGCGTATACTGCGTGACGGGAAGATAAAGCCCGGCGGGATTTTGAAGGTGGACAGCTTCCTCAACCATCAGATAGACCCTGCCCTGCTCTATGAAATGGCTCTTGAGCTGAAGCGGCTTTACGACGGGCAGGGCGTCAACAAGATATTTACCATTGAGGCCTCCGGCATTGCCCTGGCATGTATGACAGGCTTTGTCTTTTCCTGCCCGCTGGTATTTGCCAAAAAGAGTAAATCCCAGAATATTTCCGACGATGTATATTCGGTGGAGGTGGAGTCCTTTACACACGGCAACACAAATACCGTTGTGGTGTCAAAGGAATATCTGGGCAAGGACGACAGGGTCCTTATAGTAGATGATTTTCTGGCCACAGGCGCTGCGCTGGTGGGGCTTCGCGCGCTGGTGGAGCAGGCCGGCGGTACCGTGGTGGGCGCCGGGATCGCCATAGAGAAGGTTTTCCAGCAGGGTGGGAATATCCTTCGCAAAGAGGGCATGAGGGTGGAGTCTCTGGCCCGCATTGCAGCTATGGGCAACGACGGCAGCATCTCTTTCTGTTAATTTTTTCATCGTTATTTACAAATTTTTCTTGTCGAAAATAGTAAAAACTTCTAAAAAACCCACTTGACATTTAACCGCTCTGCTGTTAGTCTATTGGCATAACAAGTTAACACTTTCGATATAAAGCAAATGATATGGATTTGAAGTCTCTACCCGGACGCCGTAAATGTCCGGACTATCGAAGATGTATTTGGGATACGGGCTTCCGTCTCCCTGACAATGCATTGGTCGAGGCTTCACGTGGGCCTTTTCCGATGCTTTTTTATTTTCCCGGCTTCTTTTGTATCTCTATCGCCTCCGGGCGGTTTTGATAAATAAATTTAAATTACTTACGAGGAGATCAAAGAATGAAAAAGATCATCGCACTGCTGCTTGCTCTGGTAATGGTATTTGCTCTGTGCGCCTGCGGCAACACTGCTGCTCCCGCTGCCACCGAGGCTCCTGCAGAAGCCACCACAGATGATACCGCCAATGCAGCCGCCGATCTGAAAGTCGGCTTTATCTTCCTGCATGACGAGAACTCCACCTATGACCTGAACTTCCTTAACGCCGCAAAGGCCGCCTGCACCCAGCTGGGCCTCAGCGATGATCAGTTCATCTACAGAACCAATATTCCTGAAGGCCAGGAGTGCTATGACGCCGCCGCAGAGCTTGCCGACGCCGGCTGCTCCATCATCTTCGCCGACAGCTTCGGCCATGAGGACTACATGATCCAGGCCGCCAAGGAATTCCCCGATGTCCAGTTCTGCCACGCCACCGGCACCAAGGCTCACACTGAGAATCTGGCAAACTACCACAACGCTTTTGCTTCCATCTATCAGGGCCGCTACCTTGCCGGTATTGCTGCCGGTATGAAGCTCAACGAGATGATCGAGGCCGGCGAGTTCACTGCTGACGAGGCCAAGATCGGCTATGTCGGCGCATTCACCTACGCAGAAGTTATCTCCGGTTACACCTCCTTCTTCCTTGGCGCCCGCTCCGTCTGCCCCACCGCCACCATGGAAGTGACCTTCACCGGTTCCTGGTATGACGAGACCGCCGAGAAGGAAGCCGCCAACAAGCTCATCGGCAACGGCTGCAAGCTTATCAGCCAGCACGCTGACTCCATGGGCGCCCCCACTGCCTGCGAGACCGCCGGCATCCCCAACGTCTCCTACAACGGTAGCACCCTCAGCGCTTGCCCCAACACCTTTATTGTCTCCTCCCGTATTGACTGGACCCCCTACTACATGTACATAGTAACCTGCGTCCTCAATGGCGAAGCTATTGACGCCGACTGGACCGGCTCCATCTCCACCGGTTCCGTGGTGCTCACCGATGTCAACGAGACCGCTGCCGCTGCCGGCACTGTGGAGGCCATCGAGACCGCCAAGGCCGCGCTTGAGGCTGGTACTCTCCACGTGTTCGACACCGCCGCCTTTACTGTGGACGGCGCCGCCCTTGACAGCTACCTGGCAGACGTGGACACCGACGCCGCTTACACCCCCGATACCGAGGTCGTTGCTGACGGTTACTTCCACGAGTCTGAGTTCCGTTCCGCTCCTTACTTTGATCTTAAGATAGACGGCATTACCCTGCTGGATACCAAGTTCTGATTTAATCCGGCTCAACACGGGAAGTCTCGGCTCAACCGGGACTTCCCGCTTACTGCTGCAAAGGGCAGCGCAGTGACGTTCGCCGCCGCGCTGCCCTTTGCAGTATTATGCGTTTTACGCTGCCTTATCAATATATTCTGTTTATCAGGGAGTGAAGCCTTTGGACAGCAAAATAGCCGCGGTAAAAATGCGCGACATTACAAAAACCTTTGGCCCCGTTGTGGCCAACGACAAGGTCTGGCTTGACATTTACAGGGGCGAGATCCTGGCGCTGCTGGGTGAAAACGGCAGCGGCAAGACCACGCTTATGAATATGCTCTCCGGTATTTATTTTCCGGACAAGGGGCAGATTTTTATTGACGGGAAAGAGGTCGTCATTAAATCTCCCAAGGACGCCTTTGGTCTTGGTATAGGCATGATACACCAGCATTTTAAGCTGGTAGACGTGCTCACCGCGGCCGAGAATATAGTTCTGGGGCTGAAGGAGCCGGGGCGGCTGAACCTGGAGCAGGTGGCAAAACGTGTCCGTGATATCTGCGACTCCTATGGCTTTGACGTAGACCCCTTTCAGAAGGTATACGACATGTCCGTGTCCCAAAAGCAGACCGTAGAGATAATCAAAGTCCTCTATCGCGGCGCGGACATCCTCATTTTGGATGAGCCCACTGCGGTTTTGACTCCCCAGGAGACAGACAAGCTCTTTGCTGTGCTGCGCAATATGCGCGATGCCGGTAAGGCTATTGTGATAATTACCCACAAGATGCACGAGGTGGAGGCTCTCTCAGACAGAGTGGCCATACTGCGCCACGGCCAGTTCATAGGCGACATGCCCACTGCAAAGACCAATGCCCAGGAGATGACCAACATGA
>CAYFSB010000018.1:0-12237 GCA_964345655.1 uncultured Oscillospiraceae bacterium | reverse complement strand
CGGCTGTCCGGATACTCTTCCAGATATTCAAGCGCACCCTGCAGTCGGTGTACCAGCGACAGGGACGGGTAGTCACCATGTACCGCCGCTCCAAGCACGATGAGGTACGGCCGCTCCGGTTCAGGGTCGGTGTGGGCATTTTTTATAATGGGCACTTCAACAATGATGAAATAGACAAGTCCTATGCAGACAAGTATCACCACGATGCGTAAGCGTGTGGGCAATATAGGAGTAGCCCCTCAGAGCGAAGCGGAAGACCAGCGCCGCCGCAAGCAGTACCCCTGTCACAAGTCCCCAGGAGGGGATATTTTTTAACCATTTCATTGGCTCAGTTCCTCCCATTTTTCGTAAAGAAGCATAAGCTCCCCATTCAGTTCCTCCTTCCGGGCGTCAAGCTCCATGAGCTTCTGATAGTCGCTTGCATATTCCTCCGCCTCTGTCTCCAGCTCTGCCAGCCGCTGCTCCAGGCGGGAGATGTCCTTTTCTGTTTTGGACAGGAGCCTGTCGGTATTCACAGTGCGGGGCTTTTTCGTTTCCTTTTTCTTCTGGACGGTGTGCGCAGCCTTGGCATACACGCTCTGCCGCTCCCGCCAGTCGCAAAATTCTCTGTAGCCGCCGCGAAAATCTGTTATTTCTCCCCTGTCCAGCGCCCATACACGGGTGGCAAATTTCTCAATAAAATACCTGTCATGGGAGACAAAGAGAATCGTCTCCGTATAATCCGACAGGGCGTCCTCCATCCACTCCCGGCTGGATATGTCCAGATGGTTAGTGGGTTCGTCCAATATCAGCAGGTTTATATCCTCTCCCATGAGCATACACAGGCGAAGCCTCCTTTTCTCACCACCGGAGAGCGCGCCAACCGGCGTAAACACATCCTCACCCCGAAAGCCGAAGGCCGCGAGCCTGTCTCTGGCCTCCTGCGGCTGACAGCGGCAGTCATACAGCATGGTGTCCAGCGCGGAGCGGGAATCCTCCGTAAACCCCACTATCTGCGGCAGATATGCCGTGCGCACGGCGGGGCCCAGATACAGGTATCCGCTGTCCGGAGTCTCCTGGTTCATTATAAGCTTAATGAGTGTGGATTTCCCCGTGCCGTTATCGCCGATAAGCGCAATGCGCTCCCCGCCGGTGACTGACAGCGACAGTTCCGAAAAAAGCCGCTTCTCTCCGAAGCTCTTGGAGACGCCCTCAATAACCAGCGCCTCATCACCGGAAAATTCACGCTGTTTGAATTTCACGCTGAGCTTTTTCTGCTCCATGGGCTTCTCGCTCTGCTGGAGCTTATCAATGCGCTTTTCCATGGAAAAGGCCCGCTTGTGCAGCTTATCGCTGCCCATAAAGGCCCAGAGGTGCATCTGCTCGGCAGCTCTGGTGAGCTGCTCTATTTTGGCCTGGTCCTTTTCGTACTTTTTAAGCTTCTCCTCAAAGCGGCGCTGCCGCTCTTCAACATAAAAGCTGTAGTTGCCGCTGTACAGCTCCGCCTTACCCTCGTCTATCTCAATGCTCCGCTCCACGACTCTGTCCAGAAAATACCGGTCATGGCTTATTGTGAGAACAGTCCCCTTAAAGTGGAGCAGATAGTCCTCCAGCCACTGGGTAGCCCGCAGATCCAGATGGTTTGTCGGCTCGTCCAGCAGCAATATGTCCGTATCCTCCAAAATAAGCCTGGCCAGATTGACCCGCGTCTTTTCGCCGCCGGAGAGGCTGGCAAAGGGCTGTGTGCGCATGGCGGCAGGGATCTGCAGACCGTTTGCCACCCGGTTTCTGTCTGTCTCCATGTCGTAGCCGCCCAAGCGGCGAAAATCGTCGCTGAGCTTGTCATATTCCCGGAGCAAGGCCGGGGACTGGTCCCTCTCCATCTGCTCTGTCAGCTCATCCATGCGTCGGCTTATCTCGAAAAGGCGCCGGTGTGCGTCCTTGAGCACGTCCTCGGTTGTCCAATCCTCCGGGTAAATAGGGATCTGAGAGATGAGGCCAACGCGCTTTGAGGGGGCGGTCATCACCTGGCCCTCGTCATAGGGCAGCTCGCCTACCATTATACGGAAAAGCGTGGTTTTGCCGCAGCCATTGTGGCCCAGAATACCCACCCGCTCACCGGAGTTGACGGTGAAGGACAGGCCGTCCAGTATATTTTTCCCAAGCTCAAAGGACTTCACCAGTGAGCTCACCGATATGTCTATCATTTACGACTCCTTATTTGCTTACTGCCTCCTGCAGCAGGGTATTTGCAACGCTGCCTGCGGCTGAGAGGCCTCCCCCGCCCTGCTCAACAAAGACCACGAAGGCGTAGGGGTGCTCCTCATCATTCAGATATCCCGCAAACCAGGCGTGAGATGTACCGTCGCCCAGCTCCGCAGTACCGGTTTTGGCGGAGAGATTCAGACCGGGGAAATTACTCTCACCGCCATAGTGGGAGCTAACATTATAGTTCATCATCTGACCCAGCTTCCGGGCGGTATCCTCCGCCATAAAGCGTGATTTCTCCGGGGAATTGCCGCTAATTATAAGCTTTGGCTCACAGAGCACGCCCCCGTTTCCCACGGCCGCCACAAAGCGCAGCATTGAATAGGGGCACACCATGTCCGTGGACTGGCCTATACCGGACCAGGCCAGTTCCGGGTCCCCCACGAACTCCGTTGGGTAGCTTCCGGCTGCCGTGGTAATTCCGTCCAGCTTATGTGTGTCCAGAAATCCGTAGTCCTTGACGTATTTTACCATTGTGTCCTGGCCCAGCATCACTGTGATCTGAGCAAAGGCGCTGTTGCAGGAATTTGACAGAGCCTGCTCAAAGGTCTGGGTATAATGAGTTCCGGAGCAGCCTATATCCACCCCCGCTATGGTGTAGACTCCCTCGCAGTAAAACGTGCGCTGGTCGATATCGTCTATGTTTTCAATGGCGGCAGCAGCGGTCACAAGCTTAAAAACCGAGCCTGGTACAAATGTGGCCGACAGGCAGCGGTTTATATATGCCCCGTCCTCCGGCTCCGCATCCGCCACGGCGGGGTCTACCGAGGGCGTCGAGACCATGCACAGCAGTTCCCCGGTCTCATAGTTGCACATCAGCACTGCGCCCTTGCGCCCGGCCAGCGCGTTATATGCGGTGTTATTAAGGGATGAGTCTATATTCAGCTTCAGGCTGCTGTGCTCGGCCTTGGTGGTGCCAGTGAGCAGGCTGAAGCCGTTCATGTCGTTCCACATATTGGAGAGTACACCGGTACCGGTCCTGCCCCAATAGTCCCCGGTGACGTGATAATTTGCAATGCGCGTAAGTTCATCCTCCGCAAACAGGTTTTCCGTGGCGGAGAAGGAGGCCAGCACAATGCCGTTTCTGTCTGTAAGCTCCCCTGTTGAGCCGGAGTTGGCTTTGGAAAAATACAGGGCCCAGTCCTCTCCGCTGTCTATATAGCGGAGGACATACACCACCATTCCGAAAATCACCAGCGCCGCTATCAGGACCACGGAGAAGGCACGTCTGGTTATTTTTTTCAATTTTCCCAGTCCTCCTCTTCCTCGTCCTCTTCATCGCTGTCGTACAGGTAGTCGTTTTCATCCTCATAACCCGGCTCCCGCGACGCCCCCGGTGCATTCTTCGAACGCTTGCCCGGCCGCACGGCAAAGCTCGCGTCCCGCCGGTTATCGCTGCCTTTTATAAAGGCCATGAGCATCCAGCAGGAGATAAGCGATGAGCCTCCTCTCGATACGAAAGGAAATGTGACCCCTGTAAACGGCAAAATATCCAGTGAACCGAACATGTTCAGCGCAAGCTGGGTCAAAAGCATGCTCATCGTGGCGCAGGCGGCTATGGCATAATAGGCCGAGCGGCCGTGTCTTGCGCTGCGCACGGCAAAGAAAGCCAGCGTCAGCATAGCCAGCACCATGCACACGGCGATTATCAGCCCCAGCTCCTCACATATTACGGCAAACACCATGTCGGTATTGGCCGCGAAAATATCCTTTAGCCAGCCCTCCCCGGCGCCCTTTCCAAAGAGCCCGCCGGACGCGGCGGCAGACATGGCGCGGGTCTGCTGATAGCCTGTATTATATACATCCTCCCACACATGGCCCCGGGAGGCAAAGCGCTGGGCAATATAGGGCTTCACGCTTACGGCCAGAAAGCCCGCCAGACCCGCTCCGCTTACGGCCAGAAACACTGTTGCAATAGAGCCGGAGCGCATGAAGGAAATCACAAGAAAAGTCACGAAGAATATCAGCGCCGTGCCAAAGTCCCCTATCAGCGCCAGCGCAACCACACAGATGCCGGAAAAAATTATAAAGCTGAAGAGGTTTCGCCTGCGATAGAGCCTGTCCAGTGTAGAGGCGCCCACATATACATAGGCCGCCTTAATAAGCTCTGAAGGCTGGAAGGAGTAGCCCCCGAACTGAAGCCAGTTGCGCGCTCCCAGCACCGCCTCGCTGGTGACCACGTTCACCGCCAGCAGGATCAGTGCCACAGCCCCCACGGGAATACGCATTGCGGCAGTGCGCTTGAGATTTCTCAGCCACCAGCCGTTCAGCAAAAACAGCACCACGCTTGCTATTGTCAGCAAAATCTGCTTATACATATCCTCCGGGGTGGATGAGGCCGCCACGGACATGCCCAGCGTTGTCAGGTAGAAGGCCAGAGTCTCCACCTCAAAGCCGCTGCGGTTTATGATGCGCATGGCGTTATAGCAGCTCCACTGGAGCAGTATCAGCAGAAGAAAGCCCAGCGCGATCGAGGGCAGATATTCAGACGGGGCAGACAGCGCGTGCTGCAAAAGCAGAAACAGCTGGAAAACCGTCAGCTCCATAAGCGTCAGCGACGGGGAAATGCGCTTTCCCACAGTAGTCCTTGCCGCTTCTAGCGTCAAACGCTGCTCCTGACTAATATCCAGAAAGCGCACACAGTTGCCGGCGAGATTTATCACGTCCCCGTGTTCTATCCGGACGCCATCTCCGCCCACCTTATAGCCGTTGACCCAGACTCCGCCGCGGGAAAAGATATCGTATATCTTCCAGACGCCCTTGTCGCTGCGCGTCAGAACGGCGTGTACTCTGCCCACGCCCTCCCGGTTAAAGCGGATGTCCGCGCTCTTGGCATGGCCTATTATATTCTCCCAGTGGTTAACGGGAATGGTCTCCCCGCCGGCACGTATATATGCCCAAACCTCTGACTCATACCGCTCGCTGAGCATTGAGCGCAGACAGCGCACGATCACTGCAAGCGATAAAACTATAAGCACAAACTTCGAGGCCGTCATCACATATTGCAGAAAAAGCTCCAAGGAGACACCTCCTCCCGGCAAAATTTGAATTATATTATAACATAAGACAGACACCATTGACAATAAGCCCGGTGTAAACTAAAATACGGTATATGAGAAAAATGGGTATTTGACTATTTTACCAAAAGGAATATAATAATATAAATAAAATTAAATATATATCCCCATGTGGGGCATACAAAGAAAGGAACCATATATATGAGCGAATGCACGCACGACTGCTCCACCTGCGGAGAGAACTGCTCCGAGAGAAAGCCGGAGAGTTTTTTAAAGCCACTGCACCAGGGCTCCAGCGTAAAAAAAGTTATCGCCGTTGTAAGCGGCAAGGGCGGCGTTGGCAAGTCTCTTGTCACAAGCATGCTGGCCTCTGAGATGCAGCGCCGCGGCCACAACTGCGCAGTGCTGGACGCGGACATCACAGGCCCCTCAATCCCCAAATCCTTCGGCATCACAGAGCATGCCATAGGTACTGACGAATACCTTCTGCCAGTGACCACCCATAGCGGCATTCAGGTTATGTCCATAAACCTGATCCTGGAAAACGAGACTGAGCCTGTGGTGTGGCGCGGCCCTGTCATAGCCGGTGCCGTCACCCAGTTCTGGACGGACGTGCTGTGGACCGATGTGGACTACATGTTTGTTGACCTGCCCCCCGGAACCGGTGATGTGCCGCTGACGGTATTCCAGTCCCTGCCGGTAGACGGTGTGATCATCGTGACAACTCCTCAGGATCTGGTCGGCATGATAGTCGCAAAAGCCGTGAATATGGCGGAAATGATGAAGGTGCCGGTGCTGGGCATAGTTGAGAACATGTCATACTTCAAGTGCCCCGACTGCGGCAAGGAGTACAGCATCTTCGGCGAAAGCAAGGTTGAAAAAGTTGCAAATGCCTTTAACATAGGGCATTTCGCCCGCCTGCCCATTGACCCGGCAGTAGCCGCCATGGTGGACGCCGGAGAGGTGGAATCCGTAAGCGGAGAGCATATCAGCGAAATTGCAGACTATATTGAAGAGGGCGTATAAAAAAATATTTTAATGCCGCGCTGCGGCGGAAACGGAGAAATAACGTGAAAATTGCTGTATCCTACAAGGACGGACAGATTTTTGAGCATTTCGGCCACAGCGAGATGTTCGCAATATACGAGTATGCCGGGGCCTATGTGGACCAGTGTACCAAGACTCTTGTGGAGTGTGCCGACCGGCACGGCCATAAGGCCATGGCGGACCTTATGCGTGAACAGGGTGTGGACGCGGTCATCTGCGGCAACATCGGCGACGAGGCCAGAAGTCTTCTTCTGAGCTATGGCATAGTCCCCGTGGCGGGCTACTGCGGCGACGCGGATAGCGCCTCCGACATGCTTGTCACAGGTGAGCTGCCGGTTGTAGAGGGCGCCGGAGCCTGCTCAGGCGGCTGCGGCGGCTGCTCAGGCTGCCACCATGACGATGAGGACGGCGGCGGAGACTGCGGCTGCGGCGGTGGCTGCTGCCACTGAGGCGCAGAAGGCCAAATCAAGACAGTGATATAATAATAAAACGGTGCGCTGCAAAACGCTCCTGTTATGCAGCGCACCCTTTTTTTATGCCTTCCCGGCCGGGCTCTCAGGCAGCACGGGCATGGTAAATTCAGCCGCGAAATGCTCCGCGTCACGATTCGTCACAAAATCCCCACCCATATGCTGCATAATCTTCTCGCAGGTACGAATACCTATCTTTGTGCTCTCCACCCTGTCCATGGATTTTGCCACATAGTTTGACACGCAGACGGAAAGCGTCCCGTTTTTCAGCTCCGTTACAAACATCACCGGCCGGGATCTGTCGGCATATTTTTTGATGTTCGACACGAGATTATCCATAACGCGCTTGAGATAGAGCGGGTCTGTGTTGACACTGCATTCCCCTTCAAACTCAATAAGGTTTATGCTGAAGCCGAAATCACTCAGGTCAAACTCGGCCTCGCCCAAAAGCTGTTCCAAAAGCAGCCTGCCGTCATAGGGTTCCATATTCATGTCAAGCTCTGAGCGGCCAAAGACCAGGAAATATTTAAACAGCTCATCCGTCAGGTCCTTAAGCTCCATAGCCTTGTCATAGGCGGAGGCGGTAAACTGGCGGCAGCGCTCCGTATCGGAGAAGTCGGTCTCATTCAAAAGCCCCAGATAGCCTATCATAGAGGTCATTGGGGTCCTTATATCGTGGGATATGGCGGTTATTAACTCACTGTTGGCCTGCCATGCCCGGCGCTCATTGCTCATACGCTCTATAACCGAGCAGCGCATAGAGTCCATCTCATGGGCCAGCATGGAGAGCTCATCGCTGCCTTTTACGGTGATCGGCCGTTCAAGATCCCCGGCGCCTATCTCCACTGCCTCCCTTGAGAGGCTTATTATCCGCCTGGTAAGGCGGCTGATGTACCAGAGCATTATGCCCACAAAGGTTATAACGCTTACAACCACCGCCACAAAGACGTTCACCATGTACTCTCTGGTCTGTGTACTGTCGCCGATTGCTATCTGGTACACGCCGTCGGAGAAGCGCATGGGGTACAGCTTGCCGTATTGGCTGGCATATTGCAGGCGCTCATAGGTCTGCATATTTGAGGAGGACTGGGCCATGCCGCCGGAGGCGCGCATATTCAGGTCGCTACCTTTATAGATAAGAATGGTGATATACTCGTTATCCCCTGTCCAGCGCGCCACGGCGGAGGAGTCGGTGCCGGAGACATTATTCGCGGTCACATAGCTGCTGAACTGGGAATAGATATCCGCTTTCCGGGCGGAGACAGCCTCCGGGCTCATATATATATGCTCCACCGCCAGCCTGCCAATGCCGTTTATAATGAGAAAAACCAGCAGCGCGCTGAGCAGCGCGGCGAGGATTATATACAGCATTTTGGCGTTCAGCGAGCGGGAGAACCTGAGCCTTTTAGTCAATCTGATAACCCCTTCCCCAGACTGTACGCACAATTTTGGGACTGGACGGATTTTCTTCTATTTTTCTGCGCAGATTAAGCACATGCACCATTACGGTGTTGCCGGAGCCGGGGAGGAACTTCTCCTTCCAGACCGCCTCATACAGTTCAGAGGCTGTGACAGTGCTTCCGCGGTTTTGCAGCAGATACTCAAGGATGGAATACTCCGTGTCCGTGAGGGCGATCTCCCTGCCGAAGCTTTTGACGGCATGGGTGGCCACGTCCACCTCTAAATTTTCCACAGCCAGCGCCGCGTCAGGCTTGCCCCTGTATTCTCTGTACCGGCGCAGCAGAGAGCTGACTTTTGCCAGCAGCTCCGCCTGGGAGAAGGGCTTGGACAGGAAATCATCCCCGCCGCTTTTATAGGCGGAGATCCTGTCTTCCTCTGCGGATTTGGCTGTGAGAAAAAGCACCGGGGCATTTGAAAACTTTCTTATCTCCCCGCAGGCCTCTATTCCCGACAGGCCGGGCATCATCACATCCAGCACTACCAGGTCGGTGTCGGGATTCTCCCTTATAAAGTCAATCGCGGCAGCGCCGTCGGAGACCTCCGCCACGCTATAAACATCTTTTAAAAGAAGATTGAGAACTTTTCTTATATCAGGATCGTCATCTACTATCAGTATTCGTGAAAGAGCAGGCATGCGACCACCTCCATAGGCATATTGTAACACAAAAATTCTTATACACAAACAAAATACCGACTTTTAAGAAAGATTAAGAGACAGTGTGCGGCATCTATGATACAATGATGCCGCTGCAAATATAAAAGTTTGATCAATATTTTTCAGGAGGAAAAAATGAAAATAAAAGGAAAATCAATAATCTCCCTGGCCCTTGCAATCGTAATGGCGCTGAGTCTGGCCGCCTGCGGCAATAACGGCGGATCTGAAAGCGGCTCCGGAACCGGTGGGTATAAGACCGAAAACCCGGAATATATCTACAATGCCGAATTTACTGATCTCGGCAACAGTAGCAGCGGCTCTCTGTCCCCCCGTGCGTTCACCAGCGACGGCTTTTACGCCACGAGCACGGAGAAGACCGGCGAAAATATCCCTGAGGGCGTCACTCCCGAATACGAGGGGCAGTACGACGTATACGAAACCCGGCTGTATTTCGTGGGCTTTGACGGCACGCGCAAACCGCTTGCGAGCTATGCCCCCATCCCCGCTCAGGAAAACACCGAAAATAAGACCGACTTTAATTCAAGCAGCAATCTTGAGGGTCTGATCGTCGGAGCGGACGGGAAGCTTATCACTATTGAGTGCGTATACAGCTCATGGTACGACGGGCCGGAGGGCATATCCAGCAGTTCTGACGAGTATTGGAACAACTACAAGTCCGTTCAGAGCTATTTCATACGCATCCTTGACGAAAACGGCAGCGAGCTGAGTGTGGCGCCGATTGAGAACGAGGAAGGCAGCTATATAAATGCCTACAGTCTCCAGGCGGATGACTCCGGCAACCTCCTTATCCCCGGCGAGATGACCGTAAGAGCCATTGCTCTGGACGGCTCCACTGCCTACACTATCCAAAGCGAAAACTACATTGACAATATTATACGTCTGAAGGACGGACGTCTTGGCGCGCTCAACTGGGGCGACACCGGCATGTGCCTGTCCATACTGGACTCCCAGACCCACAGTCTCGGAGAGAGCATCGCCCTGCCCTATGACGCCTATAATCTGGTGTCCGGCGGCGGGGACTACGACCTTTATTATACCAGCGGCGTAAATTTCTTTGGCTATAAAACCGACACCCAGGAATCAGAAAAGCTGCTCAACTGGATAAACTGCGATGTGAACAGCGATGAGATGAGCGGCATCAATGTAAACAGCGAGGGTCAGATCAGCTGTATCCTCAACCATTGGAACGAAAGCGACCAGACCTCCACCGTGGAACTCGTCACGCTCACCAAGGTCCCCTATGACTCCGTCCCCCACAAGGAAACACTGACCATGGCGTCCGTGTATCTGGACTGGAACGTGCATAATCAGGTCATAGACTTCAACCGCAAAAACGATCAGTATCGCATAGAGATAACCGACTACTCCGAGTATAACACTGAGGACGATTACACAGCCGGCTACACTAAGCTGACCACTGAGATAATGGCCGGCAACATGCCCGACATTATGGCTCTCAACGGCCTGCCCTATGCCCAGTTGGCCGCAAAGGGCCTGCTGGAGGATCTCACTCCCTATATTGAGGCAGACACGGCATTCAGCACAGATGATTTCTTCTCCAACGTGACGGACGCACTGAAGGTCGGCGGCAAGCTTTATCAGGTCTGCCCCTCCTTCTCCATCAGCACAGTTATCGGTGCAAGCTCTGTTGTGGGCGACACGCCGGGCTGGACCTATGATGAATTTGACGCGGCCCTTGCCACAATGCCTGAGGGATGTGATGCGCTGGACAAATATGTGACCAGAAACGACATTCTTCTGGCCTGCGTGGGCATGGACATGGAGAGCTATGTGGACTGGACCACGGGCCAGTGCAGCTTTGACAGGCCTGAATTCGTAAAGCTGCTGGAGGTTGCAAACCGCTGCCCCGCATCCTTCGACTGGAACAACTACGAGTATTCTCAGGAGGACAGCGCCGAAAACCGCATTGCCCAGGGCAAGCAGATGCTTATGCAGAGCAGCATTTACAGTTTTTCCGATATTCAGTATTACGACGTGTATTTCGGCGGCAACTCCACCTATATCGGATATCCCACCAGCAGCGGCACCGGCAGCATGCTGAACCTCTCCACCGGTTACGCCATGACCACAAGCTGCTCCAACAAGGATGCCGCCTGGGATTTCCTCCGCATCTTCCTTACCGAGGATTACCAGAGCACTCAGTACAGCCTGCCCACCAATATAAACGTGTACAAGGAAAAGCTTAAAGAGGCCATGACTCCCCAGTATCAGACCGACTCTCAGGGCAACTATTTGCTGGATGAAAACGGAGACAAGATAGAGCAAAGTCAGGGTGGAATGGGCATGTCTGACGGAACAGTATATGAGTTCTACGCCATTACCCAGGACCAGGCCGACAAGCTCTGGAATCTGGTGAGCACCACGACCAAGGTGGCCGACTATAACACCAGCATAACCGATATCGTCAGCGAGCAGGCCGAGGCATACTTTGCCGGTCAGAAGACCCCCGAAGAGGTGGCAAAGCTCATACAGAGCAAAGTCAACATCTATGTAAACGAACAGCGATAACAATCACCTGCCGCTGTAAGCGGGAACACCCGCTTACAGCGCAGGTAATGCAGCCGGAGGGCCGCCGCCCTCCGGCTGCATTACCTGCGCTGGGATGGTATATCTTGTAAGACGGACCAAGATGTAGTATAATCAGATTGTACGTAAATACTATATATTACGAAATGGTAACTAACATGAAGGATAGCAGCATTAAAACCAGGGAGAAACGGCGAGACTTTCTGAAAAGCCTCTGCTTTCTGTCGCCCAGCCTGTTGGGTGTGGGCTTGTTTTTTATTTTGCCTTTCGGCGTGGTGGTCTATTATTCGCTGATAGACGGCGTAGGGTCAAGAAATTTTGTATTTCTGGAAAATTTCATAAAGCTGTTCAAAAACTCCGCCTTCATTATGGCGGCCAAAAACACGTTGACTTTTTCCGCGCTGGCAGTACCGCTGGCGGTAGTGCTGGCAATTGTTCTGGCGCTGATGCTGGAGGCCAGAATACCGTTCAAGTCACAGTTTCGCACTTTTTTTCTCAGCCCCATGATGGTTCCTGTGGCCTCGGTAGTGCTTATCTGGCAGGTGTTATTTAACTATAACGGGACGATAAACGAGTTTTTCATGCTCTTCGGTGCGGACAAAATAGACTGGCTCCAGTCGGACTACTGTCAGATAGTCGTTATAATCCTGTTTTTGTGGAAGAATCTGGGCTACAATATGATCCTGTTTATGGCAGGGCTGTCCAACATACCCAAGGAGCTGTTGGAGGTGGCCGATGTGGAGGGTGCCTCAGAGGTATACAAGTTTTTTGC
>CAYFSB010000017.1:10981-12820 GCA_964345655.1 uncultured Oscillospiraceae bacterium | reverse complement strand
GCCGACTGTGTGGTCTACATAGGAAACGACTCCATAACAGTGGCTGTACCGGCCCCTGAGGAAGGGCTCAGCGAGGATGCCATAGCCCGTATAACCGATGTGATTTGTACCGAAACCGACTACGAGGCGGCGCAGCTGAGTATTATTGAAGTGAAATCCTGAGGCGGAGAATTATGAATATTCATACCCCGATACGGCCATTCAAAGGCCGCATCGGGGCAATTTTTGCTTAATAAGCAGGCAGTTTATTCTATTTTTAATTATTGGACTTTATTTTTCAAACATAACGTGGTAGAATACTCTGAATTCATTTAGGAGGAAATACCATGGGTGAGAATTATATAACCTGCCAGGAAGAGAACGGTAGCATCAATATTTCCGAGGATGTAATAACAAGTATGGTCAGAACCGCAATTGCGGAGGTTGAAGGCGTATCCGGCCTGTCTAATACAGCCGGCTCAGAGATTGCCGAGCTTATCGGGCTCAAGACCACCAGCAAAGGCGTCAAGGTGCAGTTTATCGACGGGAAAATAGTTGTGGATGTTATCATAACGGTAGCCTATGGCAGCAATATCGTCAATGTGGCAAGGAACGTGCAGGACAGGGTGATGAATGTTGTCCAGTCTACCACAGGCATTGAAAAGGCCGAGGTAAACGTCCATGTCTCCGGCATAGCTTTTGATAAATAAGGCCGGAGGATAAAATAATGACAAGAACCACGGCCAGAGAGTTGGCCATTCAACTGCTTTTTGCCGCCTCAGCCAGCGGCACCAGACCCGAAGAGGTGCTGGAGAATTTCTTCTCTGAGGAGCATTACGGCAGTTTGGGCGCCGAGCATGAACTTTTTAGCGAGTTCCCGGATGACAAACAGATGGAATATATCCGCCGCCTCACTGCTCTGACAGCGGAAAATTGCAGTGAGATTGACGGGTTTATCGAGCGTTATGCCAAAGGCTGGAAGCTGGACAGAATATCCAAAACCGCGCTTGCTGTGATGCGCTGTGCCATATGCGAGATATTGTATATGGAGGATATCCCCAATTCTGCCGCTATAAATGAGGCCGTTGAGCTGGATAAAGGCTATGACGAGCCTGATACGGTCGCATTTGTAAACGGTGTATTGGGCGGCTTTATGCGCGGCGAGTTTGCCGCGGCGGAAACCGAGAACAAACAGGAGTAGCGCATGGAACAACAGGCGCTTACAGTCACTGAACTAAATAACAGGATCAAGAGTCTGCTGGATGTTGACCCGCTTTTGGCCGACGTCTGTGTCAGAGGCGAGCTGTCGAATTATAAGATATATCCCTCCGGCCATCACTATTTTACACTTAAGGACAGCGAGAGCAGTCTGCGCTGCGTAATGTTTAAAAGCAGCGCTGTAAAGCTGCGCTTTCGCCCTGAGAGCGGAATGGGTGTGACGGCTTTTGGCAGGGTGTCCGTATTCCCCCGTGACGGCGCGTACCAGCTCTATTGTACCGCCCTTATGCCGGAAGGCGTGGGAGATTTACAGGTGGCCTTTGAGCAGCTCAAGGCAAAGCTCAGCCAGGAGGGACTCTTCGACCGGGCGCACAAGAAACCGCTACCGCAGTTTCCTGAGCGAATAGCTATTGTCACATCCTCTGCCGGCGCTGCCGTACACGACATGATACGTATCCTTGGCCACCGCTGGCCAATGTCAAAGGTGCTGCTGCTGCCGGTGCGTGTTCAGGGGACAGAGGCCCCGCCGGAAATTGCCGGGGCAATCAGGTATGTAAACGAATTTAATATTGCCGATGTAATCATCACAGGGCGCGGAGGGGGCTCCATTGAGGATCTCTGGGCCTTCAACGACGAGCGCAT
>CAYFSB010000017.1:0-10971 GCA_964345655.1 uncultured Oscillospiraceae bacterium | reverse complement strand
ACGATGTTCGACCCCTCGCCCCGCACGCGGGCCGACGAGCGCATGGCGCGGGCCATATATGCCTCTGAAATACCGGTTATTTCTGCGGTTGGCCATGAGCCGGATGTGACCATATCCGATTATGTGGCGGATGCACGGGCATCCACGCCGTCAAACGCAGCGGAGATAGCTGTGCCTGACCGGCGCGATATTGCAGAGACCCTGCAGAGCTACGATATCCGCACGAGACAGGCCATGGGCAAAAAGCTTGCCCAACTTACCGAAAGGCTTGAGTCTCTCCGCTCCAAGCGGGTAATGACTGACCCGACGGCGCAGATCGACAATCGCCGTATTGAACTTGACCATATGCGGGATCGGCTGACAGCGGCTCAGGAGCGGAGCACAGCTGAAAAAAAGCAGATTTTTGTAAAATTAGCTGCGGCGCTGGATGCCATGAGTCCGCTGCGGGTTTTGTCGCGGGGTTATTCATTTACCCTGCGCAGTGACGGTACAGCCGTCAGGAGCGTTTCTGAGCTTTCAAAAGGCGAACTGGTAAAGCTGTGCTTCAGCGACGGAAAAGCAGACTGCCGGGTGGAGAGCCTTGAAGAAAAAACAGCAGGAGGATGAACATGGCAGGAAAGAAACTGAATTTTGAGGAGTCTTTAGCGAGACTTGATGAGATAGTCCGTCATCTGGAAAAAGGCGACATGCCGCTGAGCGAGTCGCTGTCCCTCTTTGAAGAGGGCGCAGCGCTGATTTCAAGCTGCAGCAAAATGCTGGATGAGGCCGAGCAGAAGGTCTCAAAGCTGAAAAAAGGCCCGGACAGAGCGCCGGTTGAGACTCCCTTTGAGGATGAACAGTGATATGACGACAGACGCATATAAAAATAAAATTGACGCCGCACTTGAAGAATATTTTAAATCGGCCGCTGAACTGCCTCAGGCCGGTCTCGCAGATGCCATGCGCTACAGCCTTCTGGCAGGGGGAAAGCGTATTCGCCCCATGCTGGTACTGGAGTTTTGCCGCATTGCGGGCGGTGATATAGAGGCGGCGCTGCCGGTGGCATGTGCCATAGAGATGCTGCACACATACAGCCTTATCCATGATGATTTGCCCTGCATGGATAATGATGAGCTGCGCCGCGGCAGACCCACAAACCATATGGTATACGGTGAGTGTACAGCCACTCTGGCGGGAGATACTTTGCAGGCCGAGGCCTTTGGAACCATACTGCGCTGCGGACTTCCGGCTCAGCGCCGGGCTGACTGCGCAGAGATCCTTGCCGGAGCGGTGGGGCTTGACGGCATGTGCGGCGGGCAGTATTTAGACATGCTTGGCGAGGGTAAAAAGCTTACCGAGCAGGAGCTGACGGAGATCAACAGCCGTAAAACCGGAGCGCTGCTGGTGGCTGCCTGCCAGATGGGCGTTGCAGCGGCAGGCGGCGGAGAGCTTGAGCTTGCGTCTGCCGGGCATTTTGGTGCGGCTATAGGCATGGCTTTTCAGATAAGAGACGATATGCTTGATGTGATGAGCACAGATGCGGAGTTGGGTAAGCCCGTGGGCTCAGACGCGCAGGAAAATAAAAACACTTACATGGCTTTGCTTGGTGAGAAGGGCTGTACCGAGACCATAGAGAGACTGACGGAGTTTGCTAAAAACGTTTTGAAAGAGGCGTTTGCCGACACGGAATTTCTGTGCGGCCTGGCGGATTCCATGGCGCAGAGGCATAACTGAGCCAGTGGTAAACAGTCGGACAGGGGTATGTTTTGGGAATATTAGAAAGAATAAATTCATCCAACGATATAAAAAAACTCAGCAGCCAGGAGCTGCAGCAGCTATGCGGAGAGATCAGGACTTTCCTGATAGATAATGTTTCAAAGACCGGCGGGCATCTGGCCTCAAATCTTGGAACTGTCGAGCTTACCGTTGCGCTGCACAGAGTATATGACACATCCAGTGACAGACTTGTCTTTGATGTCGGTCACCAGAGTTATACTCACAAAATCATAACCGGCAGACGTGATCGCTTCTCCACGCTGCGGCAGTATGGGGGCCTGTCCGGCTTTCCTAAACCGCACGAAAGTATTGACGATGCGTTTATAGCCGGGCACGCCTCGAATTCCGTTTCGGTAGCGCTGGGTATGGCCAAGGCCAGGACAATTGCCAAAAGCAGCTATGACGTTGTGGCGCTTATCGGAGATGGAGCGCTCACCGGGGGCCTGGCCTACGAGGGGCTGGCCTGCGCCGCGGCCAGCGGCGAGCCGATGGTTATAATACTAAACGACAATAATATGTCCATTGACGCAAATGTCGGGGGCATAGCAAGTCTTTTGCAGAAAATGCGCGTTAAGCCGGGATATATCAGCTTCAAGCGCTGGTACAGGGCCACATTTACAAAAGCACCAGGCCTGTATCGCTTTAATCACCGCATAAAGGAATGGATAAAATCCCGTATTTTACCCGGAAATATGTTCACTTCCATGGGCCTGAGCTATATGGGCCCGGTGGACGGTCATGATGTGGAAAAGCTTGAGACAGTTATTCGCTGGGCCAGAGAGATGCAGGAGCCTGTCATCGTGCATGTGCTCACAAAGAAGGGTAAGGGCTGCCAATATGCCGAGGAGCATCCGGAGATGTACCACGGGGTGGGGCCGTTCGACCCCATAACCGGTGAAATTTATCCTTCAGGCCCCTGCTTTTCGGAGATGTTCGGGAAATATCTCTGTGAGTTTGCCCAGCGTGACAGCCGAATCGCGGCTATTACTGCGGCAATGTCCAGCGGCACAGGGCTTGAATGCTTCTCTAAAAACTTCCCGGAGCGGTTTATTGACGCCGGAATTGCTGAGGGCCATGCCACGGCGATGGCGGCCGGCATGGCAAAGCAGGGTGCTCTGCCCGTGTTTGCCGTATACTCAAGCTTTTTGCAGCGGGGCTATGATATGCTGATGCATGATATTTCACTGCAAAATCTGCACGTGGTATTCGGCATCGACAGGGCGGGTATTGTGGGCAGCGACGGTGAGACGCACCACGGCATTTTCGAGGTGGAGTATCTGTGTTCCGTTCCGGGGATGACAGTTCTTTGCCCGGCGGACTTTGCGGAGCTCCAAGATATGCTGGAAGACGCGCTGTTCAGAATAACCGGGCCGGTGGCCATCAGATATCCCAGGGGCGGAGAGGGAGAGTATACACAGATGTGCCGGGAAAACGAATGTATTGTGCGTCCCGGCAGCGATATCAGCATCGCATGCTACGGCACTATGATAAATGAAGTGCTGCATGCGGCAGAAATTTTGGACGGAAACGGTATATCCGCGGAAATAATCAAGCTGGGCAGAATAAAACCGGCTGATTTTCCCGTGACTGTAGAGTCCATAAGAAAGACAGGCAGGTTTGTAGCAGCAGAGGAAGTATGTGCCGCAGGCTGTGTGGGAGAATATATTTTGGCGCAGGCTGCCGAGGCGGGAGTGCCTCTGCACGGCGCGCAGCTTTTGAATCTTGGAGAGGGAATTGTTGCCCACGGTGACCGGGCCTCCCTTATGAGGGATAACGGGATCGACGCCTGTACAATAGCAAAGACAGCGCGGGAACTGTGCGGACTTTAATATGAAGAAAATCAGACTTGACCAGCTCGTCTATGAGCTTGGCTTTACGGAGAGCCGGGAGCGCGCAAAGACCACCGTTATGAGCGGCATCGTGTTCGTAAACGGGCAGCGGGCTGATAAGCCAGGCATGCCTGTTTCACCCGATGCAAAGGTGGAGGTACACGGAGACGCGCTGCCATTTGTGAGCCGGGGCGGATTTAAGCTTGATAAGGCCCTGAAGGTCTTTCCCATAGACCCCGCCGGCAAGCTCTGTATCGACTGCGGTGCATCCACCGGCGGCTTCACCGATGTGCTTCTCCAGCATGGAGCAAAAAAGGTGTACGCTGTGGACGTGGGTTACGGACAGCTGGCGTGGAAGCTGCGTACAGATGAGCGTGTAGTGAACCTTGAAAGAACTAATCTCCGCTACGTGACCAGAGAGCAGATCCCAGAGGAATTGGATCTGGCTGTGATGGACGTGTCCTTCATTTCAATTCGGCTTGTCCTTCCGGCGGTGAAAGAGCTGCTTAAACCAGGCGCGGATCTTGTGTGTCTCATTAAGCCGCAGTTTGAGGCGGGCAGGGAAGAGGTCGGAAAAAAAGGCGTAGTGCGTGACAGCGCAGTACATGAGGAAGTAATAAGAAATATTGTGACATTTGCGCCTGCGATAGGGCTGAGCGTAATGGGGCTGGATTTTTCACCGGTAAAGGGACCGGAGGGCAATATTGAGTATATATGCCATATGAAAAACGGAGCCTTTGAAGCGCCGGAACCGGATATTGCAGCTATTGTCGCCGCGTCACACGAGGCCCTTTGAGGGATTGATTATGATTGCAGTATGCCCAAACCCCTTTCGCGATAATGATCTGGAGATAACAAAAAAGGTATGTGCCATTCTCTCGGCCGAGGGCTTTGAAACGGCAGTCTGTCCGGTGTTTGCCGATGATGATCCGGCAGCCGTGCCGGATGGCATTGAGACGCGTGCGTTAAACGACATACGATATTGCTGCACCTTGGCTGTGGTAATCGGCGGCGACGGCACTATTCTGGCTGTGGCGAGAGCGCTGCGCGGCACATCAGTGCCTATAATTGGCGTAAATCTTGGCACAAAGGGCTTTATGTCCGTTTTGGAACCGGAGAATTTGCCGCTTATAGCGAAGGCGGCGCGAAACGAGATCAGCGTCAGCCGCCGCATGATGCTGGATGTGCAGCTTATGCGCGCAAATCAGCCCGTCTATGCCGACAGCGCACTCAATGATGTGGTGATCCACGGCTATGGGGACTGTATAAAGCTCACGGCCTGGTGTCAGGGTGTGAAGATAACAAGCTACTCTGGGGACGGAATAATTCTCTCTACACCAACCGGCTCTACAGGATATTCCATGTCTGCCGGTGGGCCAATAGTTGAACCTGACGCATCAAATATCATTATAAGTCCAATATGTGCTCATATTATGGGTTCCAGGTCTTTTGTTCTGGCGCCGGAGCGCACAATAAGCGTCATGACGGAAAAACTCCACGGCAGGAAGGCATATCTGTCGGTAGACGGGAATTCGGTGGCCGACCTTGCAAACGGGGATATAATTATTGTAAAGAAATCAGAACATTGCACCTATATGGCTGATCTCGGATTGAAGAGCTTCTACGAGACGGCATATGAAAAATTGACTTAACGGAGGGCTGAGTATGAAACCTGGCAGACAGAGCGTCATTCTCGAAATAATAAACGAGAATGATATTGAAACACAGCACCAGCTCTTGGAAGCGCTGGCTGAAAGAGGCGTAAAAAGCACACAGGCGACACTGTCAAGGGATATCAAGGACATGCGGCTTGTGAAAGAACTGGGGCCCAACGGCAGCTACCGTTATGTGGCGGCGGCAAAGCCCGATACGGACGACTTTGACCAGAGACTGAAAAAAATATTCAGAGAGAGCGTCATATCCTATGATGTAGCCCAAAACCTTCTGGTTATAAAAACCTTGCCGGGTCTTGCGCCGGCGGCATGTTCAGCTATTGACAGTATGGATATAAAGTCACTGGTAGGGACCCTTGCCGGTGATGATACCGCGTTTCTCGCCATGCGCGATAATGACTCAGCTTTGGAGCTGTACCACGAGATAGAAAAGTTGTTTTGACCGGCGCTGCCGGTGGGGAGCAGAAATATGCTTAATGAGCTTCACATTGAGAATATCGCTGTTATAGAACGGGCTGACATTGATTTTACCGGCGGATTGAACGTTCTGACCGGCGAGACAGGCGCTGGCAAATCTATTGTCATCGACTCGATCGGCGCCGTACTGGGCGAGCGTGTCAGCAGAGACCTGGTACGCCGTGGTGCGGACAAGGGGCTGGTCACCGCTGTGTTTGGCATTT
This sequence comes from uncultured Oscillospiraceae bacterium, assembly GCA_964345655.1. Classification (GTDB taxonomy): domain Bacteria; phylum Bacillota; class Clostridia; order Oscillospirales; family Oscillospiraceae; genus Limivicinus. The sequence continues at coordinate 5,034 of CAYFSB010000017.1, read as the reverse complement.
CCGGTGCGGAGCAGTGGTTAGCTAATAATGAGATAGAATCTGAGGATGAACTCATTATCCAGCGCCGCATAAATGCTGACGGAAAAAGCAGCTGCCGCGTCTGCGGCGCCCCGGTAACGGCGGCGCAGCTCAAGGAGCTTGCAGCCATGTTGGTGGATATACACGGGCAGAATGACGGGCGGCAGCTTATGGATGAGCGCCGCCATATGGGCTATCTGGACAGCTTCGGCGGACTTTCACCGCAGATTCAGGAGTTTCAGAGCCAATATAAAAAATACAGCGCCATAAAAAAAGAAATGTTTCAGCTGAATATGGACGAGATAGAGAAGGCGCGCCTGAGCGAAAATCTCAAATTTCAGATCGACGAGCTTCAGCGGGCCGATCTGAAGGCTGGTGAGAAGGATACGCTGACGGCCAGACGGGATCTTCTGCGCAACTCGGAAAAGCTTACGGAGGCGCTGGATGAGGCTTTTGCCGCGCTCTATGGCGGGGATGAAAACGCCGTGGCTCTCACTCAGAACGCGGGATACTTCATGGGCAGGGCGGCAGCCATGGCGCCTGAGCTTGAGACAGTGACCGCCAGTCTGAACGATGCGGCCTTTGCCCTTTCCGATGCCGCAGAGACACTGAGAGATTTCCGCGATCGGTTGGATTTCTCCCCGGAGGAATATGACCAACTGGAGACGAGGATCTCCCTCTTAAACAAACTGGAGCGTAAATACAACAGAGATATTGACACTTTGCCGGAGTATCTGGAGCAGTGCCGCGCAAAGCTTGATGATATCCAGTACTCAGATGAACGCCTTGCCAAGCTGGAAAAGGAGCTGGCCGCACAGCATAAGGAATGTGCAGCGGCCGCAGCAGAGCTCAGTACGCAGCGCCATAAAGCGGCAGAAGAACTTCAAACGCGGATCGTGGGAGAGCTTAGAGACCTGAATATGCCCTCTGTGCGTTTTGCTGTGGAGTTTGAGGCAGTGGACAACAAGCAGGGGTTTGACTCCACCGGCGCCGACAGGATATGCTTTGTAATGTCAGCCAACGCCGGGGAGAAGCTGGGCAGGATAAGCAGAATAGCCTCCGGCGGCGAGTTGAGCCGTATAATGCTTGCGATGAAAAATGTTTTTGCCGAGAATGACCCGGTGTCCACGCTTATTTTTGATGAGATCGATACCGGCGTTTCGGGTATAGCGGCCCAGCGTGTAGGTGAGAAGCTCTATACTGTCTCCAAGGGCAAGCAGGTGCTGTGCGTGACGCATCTTCCGCAGATAGCGGCCATGGCAGACAGTCACTATGTCATAGTAAAAGAAGAGCACGACGGAAGAACATATACAAGGGTAGACAGACTTGACAGGGAAGGCCGGCGCGGAGAGCTTGCAAGGCTCCATGGCTGAGACAATGTGACCGCCACGACTCTTGCCAGTGCCGAGGAGCAGCTTGAGTCAGCCGAGGCTTTCAAGGCGAAGACTTGACAGGCTTTGAAAGATACGGTATAATCCATAAGAACGCGATGAAGGACAGAAGTAACATGTTTTTTCTGCACAGAGAGACCCCGTTTGCTGTGAGGGGGAGAGAAGGGCATGAGAAATACGGTCTGGAGCGGCACACCGAAATCTTTTTGAAAGTAGGCTGTGACGGGTTCGCCCGATAAAGCGAGAGAGTGCTTGCACTCACTGAGATCCCGGCTGTGAGGCCCGGATACGCAGAGGTGGTACCGCAATATTATTGCCCTCTGTCCATTGTGGACAGGGGGCTTTTTTTCAGGAGATGAAAATATGGGAGTCAAAGAAGAAGCGTTAAAAATGCACCATAGCGGATTTAACTGTGCCCAGAGCGTTATATATGCCTGCAAAGAATTCTATCCGGAGGTAGATGAAAAACTGCTTGCGGCCATATCTGCCGGGTTTGGCGGCGGCGTGCGCTGCGGTGAGATGTGCGGGGCGGTCTCCGGCGCGGTGATGGCCCTGGGTCTGAGCAATCCTTTTTGCGACGGGGCCGACACGGCGGCAAAAGATAAGATAGCGAGACTTACAAAAGAGTGTACAAAGAGTTTTAAGGAGAAGTTTGACAATCTGCGCTGCATCGAACTGAAAAATGGCGGCCACAGCTGCGAAGAGCTGATAGCCGCTGCCTCAGAGCTTGCGGAAATGATAATAAATAATAACAGATAAGAGGAGAAAACCATGGGAATCTATGAAGAACTGGTTGCCCGCGGCCTTATTGCCCAGGTGACCAACGAGGATGAGATACGCAGTATGATAAATAACGGCAAGGCCACATTTTACATTGGCTTTGACTGTACCGCGGACAGTCTCACTGCCGGCCATTTTATGGCTCTGACGCTTATGAAGCGGCTGCAGATGGCCGGGAACCGGCCTATTGCCCTTATCGGCGGCGGCACCACCATGATAGGCGACCCCTCAGGCAGAACCGATATGCGCAAGATGCTCACCAGAGAAGATATTGAGCACAACGCCGAGTGCTTTAAGCGCCAGATGGAGCGCTTTATAGACTTTGGCGAGGGCAAGGCGCAGATGGTAAACAACGCCGACTGGCTTCTGGGCCTGAATTATATAGAAATGCTCAGAGATGTGGGCGCATGCTTCTCGGTAAACAACATGCTCCGTGCCGACTGTTATAAGCAGCGCATGGAGAAAGGCCTGAGCTTTCTGGAATTCAACTACATGATAATGCAGAGCTATGACTTCTACTATCTTTTCCAGCACTACGACTGCAATATGCAGTTTGGCGGGGACGACCAGTGGAGCAATATGCTGGGCGGAACAGAGCTTATCCGAAGAAAGCTGGGCAAGGACGCCCACGCCATGACCATTACGCTTTTGACCGACTCCCAGGGCAAAAAGATGGGTAAGACTGCCGGAAATGCCGTCTGGCTGGACCCCAACAAGACCAGTCCTTACGATTTTTACCAGTATTGGCGTAACGTGGCTGACTCCGACGTACTCAAGTGCATACGCATGCTGACCTTCCTGCCTATAGAGCAGATAGACGAAATGGATAAATGGGAGGGCAGCCAGCTCAACCGCGCAAAGGAGATACTGGCCTTTGAACTTACGAAGCTTGTACACGGTGAAGAAGAGGCAAAGAAGGCCGAGACATCCGCAAAAGCGCTCTTTGCCGGCGCCGGCAGCAGTGACCATATACCCACAACGGAGCTTACAGAGAGTGAACTCAGCGACGGAGGCATGGATATCATGGCGCTGCTTGTAAAGACCGGTCTTTGTGCCTCAAAGTCCGATGCCCGCCGCAATGTGCCGCAGGGCGGCGTTACTGTGGACGATGAAAAAGTATCGGATATCGGCCGGGTGTTTACGGCAGATGAGCTGAGAAACGGCATTCTGCTAAAGCGCGGAAAAAAGAATTTTAACAAGGTCATCTTAAAGTAAAACCGGATTTTTCTGATAGACCGCCGGACGTTCGGACGCCCGGCGGCTTTTTTTGAATAAAAACAGGAATGGCTATAATTAATATTTGTATTATTGTCAAAAATCTGTTAGACTGATAAAAATTGAATATATGGTTTTATGGCAAAAACGAAAGGAAAAAACAGATGGATATGTTTTTAAAAATGCTCCTTGGAAACATGGGCGCTACAGTAAATGAAGACGGCAGCACGGGTGCAGGCGGCGCTTCTCAGCAGCGGAAGTCTGCGCAGATGAAAAACCCGAAGGGCACAGCGTTTACCCGTATTCTCATAAGCCTGCTTGTTACTGTCGTTTTCGGCGCCGTGTATTTTTATATCAAGGTTCCGGCACTGATGTCCATAACGGTGGGCTATATTGGTTTGTTTTCTGGCTGCTGCTGGTATTTTCGGCGTGCATGATCTTCCTGCGCGGTTTCAGAGCGAACAGCGCAGTGGAATATGTGAAATATTCCAGAAAAAATCTGGCGGTGCCGTTTTGGGGAACAGCTTTGATTCTGGCAGTGGTCATTGTGGGCTCAATCGCGGGCTGGATTTTCTTCCGCGCACAGGCCTACTCAAAGCTTATTTCAATTGACTCCAGTGATTTCTCCGCGGAAGTAGCGGAGATAAACTGGAACCAGATCCCACTTTTGGATGAGGATTCCGCCAACAACCTGGCAAACCGCAAGCTTGGCGAGCTGTCAGACCTGGTCAGCCAGTTTACCGTCAGTATTTCATCCGCCCAGATAAACTATAATGGGGCCCCGGTGCGTGTAAACTATCTCAGTTACGGCGGATTTTTCAAATGGTGGAATAACCGCGCACAAGGTATTCCCGCCTATATGACCATCGACATGAGAACGCAGGAGGTCAGTGTGGTCAGACTTGAAGAGGGGATAAAGTATTCTCCCTCAGAATATTTCAACCGGGACCTTGACCGCTACCTCCGTTTCAATTACCCCACGCTTATGTTTGCGGATGTGAATTTTGAGATCGACGAAAGCGGGACTCCATATTGGGTGGCGTCAGTTATCAACAAGACTATTGGCCTTTTCAACGGAACAGACGTTGTTGGCGCGGTGCTGCTGAACGCTGTGACAGGGGAGTGCCAGTACTACGATGTTGATTCGGTGCCGTGCTGGGTCGACCGGGTGTATTCCGCAAATCTTATTATCGAGCAGTATAATTACTACGGGAAATATCACAACGGCTTCTGAAACTCAGTGTTTGGTCAGACAGACTGCACGACGACCACAACCGGCTATAACTACATTGCCCAGGATGACGATGTGTGGGTTTATACGGGCATTACCTCCGTCACAGGCGACCGGGGCAATATCGGCTTCATTCTTGTAAACCAGCGCACAAAGGAGGCCAGGTACTATTCCTGCACCGGTGCTGAGGAATATTCGGCCATGTCATCCGCCCAGGGCGCAGTGCAGCAGTACAGCTATAGCTCCACTTTCCCGCTGCTTTTGAACATGTCGGATGAGCCCACATACTTTATGGCTCTTAAGGATGACGCAGGCCTTGTGAAGATGTATGCCATGGTAAATGTGCAGCAGTATCAGATCGTCGCCACCGGCTATTCTGTTTCCGAGTGCGCGGCCAAT
>CAYFSB010000016.1:6505-13458 GCA_964345655.1 uncultured Oscillospiraceae bacterium | reverse complement strand
GTGGTCTATTTCGGCGTGCTGCTGATTTCAGGCTCCAAGGCTTCGGCCTTCGCGGCGCTCGGCGCTTCGTTGCTCGGCGTCATCGTCAACGGCCTGTTCGTGGCCATTTCGATGACTTCCGGCGGCGGCGCATGGGATAACGCCAAGAAATACATTGAAGAGGGCCACCACGGCGGCAAAGGCTCCGCGGCACATAAGGCGGCCGTTGTGGGCGACACCGTGGGCGACCCCTTCAAGGACACCTCCGGCCCCTCTCTGAACATCCTTATAAAACTGATGACCGTGGTGGCGCTGGTGTTCGCGCCGCTGTTTCTGAAAATCGGCGGGCTGCTGTAAGACTGATTTTTTAAAGCTTGCGCGCATATAATGGCTCCGGGCAGGAAACCTGTCCGGAGCTTTTTTGCGTCATATATGAGTCTTAATTTCTTAAATAGCCCCAGGCGGCAAACCCGCTCTTGCTTTATTGTCGAAATTTATTTATAATAGTAAAGCTTTAAAATAATACGAGGTTTATTATAGATGAAAAAAATCTTTCAGTCAATTTTGTTTGTGGTTCTTCTGCTGGCGCTGGCCCTGCTGCTGAGGGTGCGCGTGACGCTTCCGGAGGCGGTGGAGGCAACGCCCAGCCCCAGCGCGGCGGCCTCTGCTTCGCCCACGCCCTCCCCCTCACCTACGCCGTCACCCACGCCGGAGCCTACGCCGGAGTATTTCACGCTCTCCGCCATTGGTGACTGCACACTTACCTCCCACCAGAATCTGGGCGACACAAGCCCCTATTCCTATGCCGGGCGTATGCAGGGCGACTACTCATATCCCTTCTCCAACACCATCCAGTATTTTGAAAACGACGATTTTACAATTGCCAATCTGGAGTGTACCTTCTCCGACACGCCCCTGTATTCCCCCCAGCAGTTTTATTTCAGGGCGCCCACGGAGTATGCCAACATCCTTATTCAAGGCGGCGTGAACTTTGTCACCACCGCCAACAACCACATGGATGACTTCGGCAGCGTGGGTATCGAGAACACCCTTGCGACGCTGGACAACTACGGCATCCCCTACGGCAAGGAGGGCGAGACCTATCTGTTCACCACTGTCAGCGGCCTTAAGATAGGCATCTACTGCGACTTTAACGACTACAGCCCCAATCAGGAGAAATGCGTTTCGGCCATCCAGTCCCTGCAGGAGCAGGGGGCGGAATACATAGTATGCGCCTTCCACTGGGGGCAGGAGCTGAAATACCGGCCAAACCAGAGTCAGGTGGACCTGGCCCACGCCTGCATAGACGCCGGCGCAAACCTGATATACGGCAGCCATCCCCACTGCCTCCAGCCCATCGAGGAATATAACGGCGGCATCATTCTCTACAGCATGGGCAACTGGAGCTTCGGCGGCAACACCAGCCCCAGCGACAGGGACACCGCAATTGTCCAGATAAGCGTAAAGCGGGATTTGGACGGCGCTATCTCCAATGACAGCTACGACATTATCCCCTGCTGTGTCAGTAGCCTGCCTGTCGGCAGCGACAACGGCGCCGACAATGACTATAAGCCCACCCCGTATGAGGAGGGCACCGAGGAATACGAACGCGCGCTCAGCAAGATAACAGTCACTTATCAGGGGCCGGACGGCACTGCCGACTACTCTGCCTGGTATTCCAGCTGGGGTTGAGGCCCATAATATAAACAGTGGCATGCACATATGCTGTCGTTCTGAGCCGGCAGGCTGAGGAGTCTTTGATGAAAAGCCCCTTCCCCGCCCTCAGAGCGGCAGCTTTTATATTCGTGTTCCGGTATGGCCACCCGATCACTTTTGCGAAGGACGAGAGCATATGAAAAAATTTATGAAAAACAGCCTGCTGTTCCTGCTGCTGCTCACAGTATGTGCAGGGCTCTTTGTGACGCTGCGGCTCCGCGCAGGGCTCAGTCCTCTGTGGGAGACGGAGAGCGCCGATGTGCAGCGCCCCGCGCCCACTGTGGAGAGCGCGCCCACACCTGTGCCCACCCCCACGCCGGACCCGGAGTATTTCACCATTTCCGCCGTGGGTGACTGCACCCTGGCCTCCTCCCAGAATTTTCTGGACAGCTCCTATGGCTACAAGGCCCGCATGAACGGGGACTATACCTACCCCTTCTCCAACACCCTCCAGTATTTTGAGAACGATGATTTTACCTTTGCAAACCTTGAGTGCTGTTTTTCCGACAAAAAGCTCACCTCCGCCGAGCAGTTTTACTTTCTGTCCCCCACCGAATGGGCGGAGATACTGGTGCAGGGCGGGGTGGATTTTGTAGACACCGCCAACACCCACATGATGGATTTCGGCCAGACCGGGGCGGACAGCACCTATGCCGCGCTGAAGGACCATGGCATTGCCTACGGCATTGAGGGCAAAACCGCCACCTATATCACCGATAAAGGGCTGAAAATAGGCGTATACTGCGACTACAACAACTATAAACCGGATGTGGGCAAAAGCGCCGCGGCTGTGGCCAGCCTGAAAAAGCAGGGTGCGGAATATATAATCTGCGCTTTCCACTGGGGGCAGGAACTGAAATACCGGCCCAACGACCAGCAGGTGGAGTTGGCCCGCGCCTGCATAGACGCCGGGGCAAACCTTGTGTACGGCAGCCATACCCACTGCCTGCAGCCTATTGAGGAGTACAAGGATGGCCTGATACTCTACAGCATGGGCAACTGGAGCTTCGGCGGGCACACCGCCCCCAGCGACCCCGACACCGCCATTGTCCAGATACGCGTAAAACGGGATATCGACGGCACCGTGACGAACGACAGCTACACCATTATCCCCTGCTGCGTCAGCAGTGATTTAGAGGCGGCCGCCGCCCACAGCGACAATTACAACAACTACTGCCCCACCCCATATGCCGAGGGCACCGAGGAATACGACCGGGCCATGAGCAAAATAACCGGCGCCTATCAGGGCCCTGACGGAAATGCCGACTACAGCGACTGGTGGGCCAGCTGGAGCTGGTAAAGCAATGACCCGATCATGTTTTTCATGGTCGGGTTTTTTTGAACGAATTTACAAAAAGCCGGTGTTCTTATCAGTGAAAGCTTTCAAAACAAAAGAGGACGGTGAACACCTTATGCCGAGAACAGGCCCCGATGAGGACGGCCTTGTCCGCGCCATGCAGTACGGTGACGAGGCGGCGCTCTGCCAGATAATAGATTTATACACGCCCTACGTGGGGACGATAGTCTGGAACATCGTTGAGGACAGGCTGGACATGTCCGACGCGGGAGAAATAGTATCCGACGTGTTTTATACATTATGGCAAAACGCGGCCCGGGTCATGCCGGGCAGGCTGAAAGGATATCTGGCCAGCATCTCCCGCACACGGGCCATAAACGCCCTGCGCAAAGCCGGACGAGACATCTGTCTGGAGGATGACAGCATTTTTATCGGCTTTGACGACCCGGAGGACGAGACCATAAAAAAGCCGAGAGGAATGCCCTGTACCGGGCCATTGACAGCATGGGTGCGCCGGAGCGCAGCATCTTTAATTGACTTTCCCTGAAATTCTGTTATAACAGTAAATGTAAATTCGACACTACTATCTGTGCCAGACATCGTCTGTCATCGACAAAAAGCTGGGCATCAACCCCAATACTGTGCAGACCAAGCTTAGACGGGGGCGTGAGGCGCTGAAAAAAGCGCTGACTGAGGGAGGTTTTTTTGTTGAATAAGAAAATATCCGAAATTTTTAACGGCATTCAGGGGCCGCTCTTCTGGGCGTCCAGCGACATGTTCGACCCTGTGGACATCAGAAAAATGACCATGGACAAAATACACGGTCATGCCGCGGCTCGGCACGGCGCAGCGCGCAAAACCTGGCGTACCCTTCTGATAGCGGCGGTGCTTGTATGCCTGCTGACAGCCGGGGCCTTCGCCGTGGGCATGAGCATACATCAAAGGAGTCAGGCCCAACTGCGGCAGCAGCTCAAGGTGGACGAGAACAACGTGACAAGCTACACAGAGTTTGAAACCCAGAGCGCGGACGGAAACATTGTGCTGCTGTCGGCCATAAAGGACGGGGAATTTGAACATGTATACGTGAATATCTCCCCTGTCACAAAGGAGCAGATAATAAACTGCGGCGCCGGCGTAATGTTTTGGTGGTCTGCAAACGGCGGCGCCACCAGGAGCGCGGCATTCCCGGTGACAGACGATTCAGCATATACCGAGGCCGACATGGAGACCTGTACGGACAGCGAGTCCGGCCAGAAGTTCAGCTCCGTCAGCAGAGACGCCTGGGGCAGGGAGATGCTGCAAAGCTATGACGAGCAGACGCAGAGCGTGACGCTCAATGTCGTGCTTCTCACAGGCAGCCTTGAATACGACCTAAGCAAGCCGACGGAGCTGAGTATATGTGCAGTGACGGCAAATGGCGGGGACCCGTCGGATATGGAAACGACAACGGAATACGGCACAGTGACTTTGGAGCCAGTGGAAACGCAGATGCTGAAGTTGTATTTCCCGGAGAGCGTAGAATTTGAAAACCCGGAGACCGGGGGGCACGGTCAGGTCATCGGCGCGGAAATTTACCCCACCGCCATAGGCTGGCTCATCCGGCACGACGACTCTGAGCTTATTTATTATTCAATCAGCTCCGACACCTCGCTGTCCCAGGATGAAAAAGACCGGCGTATCGCCCTGTCCCTCACCTGGCTAAATGCCATAGATGCGGTGCTGAACAGCGCGCAGCTGAATTTCAGCGACGGCAGCAGCTTTAAAACCCCCGTCACGCTCTCCGCAGATTACGCCGACGGCGTGTCCCGCTGCAACTGTATGTGGGACAAGACCATAGACATCGGCAGTATTGAGAGCGTCACCATTGGCGGCGTGACAATACCGGTAGTTCAATAACAAAAAGCTGTTCGGAATATCAAATTCCGAACAGCTTTTTACCGTTTTTCATACTTATCTCCGCCACCTGCGCGGGGCTGAGGCCCTTTATCTCCCCTATCTTCTCCGCTATGCGGGTCAGATTTCCGGAGTCGTTGCGCTTTCCCCGCAGGGGTACAGGGCTCAGATACGGGCTGTCAGTCTCGATCAGCATCCGCTCCGGCGGACACAGCTCAAGCACCTCAAGGGCCTTGCGGGCGTTTTTATATGTCACCGGCCCGTCAAACCCCAGATACCAGCCCCGCTTTATAAGCTCCGCCGCCATCTCCGCGCTGCCGGAATAGCAGTGGAACACGCCTCTCAGCTCAGGGTAGGCTCTGACTATCTCCATGGAATCCCCGTGGGCATCCCGGTCATGAATTATAACTGGTTTGCATAACTCTATAGCCAGCTCTATCTGTCGGCAGAACAGTTCCTTCTGCCGCTCCTTGTGGCTGTCGTCCCAGTAATAATCAAGGCCTATCTCGCCTATCGCCGCGCATTTCGGGTGGGCGGCAAGGGCGCGAAGCTCACTGAAGGCGTCCTCCGAGTATTTTTCAAGCTCCTCCGGGTGAATGCCCGCAGCGGCATACACGAAGGGATATCTGTCGGCCAGGGCAAGGGCGGTGCGGCTGCTGTCAACATCGCAGCCGGGGTTCAGGATATAATCCACGCCGCTCTCATTTAGCCGCGGCAAAAGCTCATCCCGGTCTCCGTCAAAGGCCTTATCGTCATAATGGGCATGGGTGTCAAAATACATAGGCTGTCCCCTCCTGTCCGGGATATTATACCGCGTTTCCGCCGTATCCGCAACTGGATGGCCCCGGAGATATTTGGTGAAAAAACACCCGCGCCTTTCGGCGCGGGTGTTCATGGGGGGAAAGAAAAATTTTTATTTTATCTCAAGTCTGCGGCTGGCGGGGACTGTCTCCACCTTCTTGGGCATTGTCAGGGTCAGCACACCGTCGTTATAGGCGGCCTCTATTCCCTCCTGATTGATGCCGGACACATCGAAGCTGCGGCTGTAGGAGCCATAAAAGCGCTCACGCTTTACAAAATTGGGCTTCTTGTCCTCATTGTCCAGCTTGCGCTCGGCGCTGATGGTCAGACAATCGTTTTCCACGTCGATCTTGATGTCGTCCTTGCCAAAGCCAGGCAGCTCTGCCTCAAGCTTGTATGCGTCGCCCGTATCGGTCACATCGGTGCGGAAGGCGGATACCATGGAGTCGCCTCCGAAAAAGCTGCGCTCCATATCATCAAAGGCACGGAACGGGTCATAAGCTGCTAAATTACGCATATGACGGTCAAAAGGAATAAGTTCAAACATGATTTATACCTCCCTAAAAATTTTACTGAATTATGTTGTTTTGATAAAGCTTTCATTTCTTTCGCTTCATCTTGTATATAAGATACCACGCAAATATGAACAAATATACCTATAAATATGAACCAATTATGAATATTAGCACTCTCGTTTAAAGAGTGCTAATGTGTTTTTTATTTACGGGACGACCGACGCTGTGCTAAAAGCAGAGAACAGGAACTGTATCGTGAGGTGCTGTGATATGAAAAAAATTATACTCTGTCCAGCCGCTCAATGTTCTGCCCTCTCTCACAGTCATATCTCACTGCGTTTTTTTCTTATTGCAGCACAGGCCCCCGCGCCCCGGTAAAGTATGTTTCTTACAGGGCTATGGGCACGGCGCCCGGCTCTATGGGGCACACGTAGCCGGTGGCGGATCTCTCCTGAAACTCCGCTTTGGCCTGACTGAGCAAAGCGCTGTCGCAAAGCAGATCTATGGCGGCTCCGGCCAGCACCTTGCCCGCCGTGAGCATGCCCTTGTGGGCAAAGCCGCTCTTGCCGCAGGCCACCACCTGCCAGGAGTGGTTCGGCACATCCGCAGGCCAGGTGACCGCCTCGATCTGGGCGGTGGGCGTCTGCCAGCTCACATCTCCCACATCCGTGCTGCCGGGCATGAAGCCGGTGCCGGAGTACAGAGGCATGATAAAATCGTTCAGAGGCTTTGTCATGTTTTCCGTCAGCGAG
>CAYFSB010000016.1:0-6495 GCA_964345655.1 uncultured Oscillospiraceae bacterium | reverse complement strand
CGCAGCCGCAAAGCCCCTGTCATCCTCGCCGTATTCCGGCAGACCCACCTCATTGAAATTGCTGTGGAGTATCTTCTCCATGGTATAGTTCGGCAGCAGCTCTGAGGTACCGTCGATAAACACACGCTCAAAGTCTGTGCCGGTCATCAGCGCCGCGCCTCTGGCTATGTCGTCCACCCGCGCCTGAAGCTTCACCGAGTCCGCCACGCGGTTTGCCCGCACCATGTACAGCACGGCTGCCCTGGCCTGCACTACATTTGGCGACACGCCCCCCGCATCCGTGATGGCATAGTGTATACGGCAGTCATCCGTCATATGCTCCCGGAGAAACTGGACGCCGATGTTCATAAGCTCCACCGCGTCAAGGGCGCTGCGACCGTTGTGAGGGTCGCCCGCCGCATGGGCCGCCCGGCCGGAAAATTTGTACAGCACCTGTATGCAGGAGTTGTTGGTGCCGGTACGCACCTGATTTACATCGCCGGGATGCCAGCACAGGGCCGCGTCAAGACCCCGCCACAGCCCATCGCGGGCCATATACGCCTTGCCGCTGCCGCCCTCCTCGCCGGGGCAGCCGTAGAAGACCACCGTGCCTTCCGCCCCGCTCAGCTCCAGATACCGCTTCACCGCCGCTGCCGCGGCAAGAGCGCCCGCGCCCAGCAGATTGTGGCCGCAGCCGTGGCCGCTGCCGCCGGAGACAAGCGGCCTTGCGCAGCACTCCCCCGCGCTCTGGCTCAGCCCGGAGAGCGCGTCATACTCGGCCAGAATTCCTATGATGGGTCTGCCGCTGCCATAGACGCCGCAGAAGGCCGTGTCTATGCCGCAGAGCTTCTCCGTCACCTGAAAACCGAGAGTCCCCAGCGCCTGACAATAGAGCGCGGCGGCCTTGTGCTCCTTCAGGGACAGCTCCGGGGTCTCCCAGATCCTGTCCGCTATAGCCTCATAGAATTCCGCCATAGAATCCACTGACTCTATGGCGGCTTTTTTCATCTCATTCATATCACAGCACCTTGGACAGAAAGTCCTGAAGCCTTGGGTTTTGCGGGTTGCCGAACATCTCCTCCGGGCTGCCCTGCTCAAGCAGCTTCCCATCGGCCATGAACAACACTCTGTTTCCCACCTCACGGGCAAAGCCCATCTCGTGGGTCACTACCACCATGGTCATGCCCTCTCTGGCAAGCCCCTTCATAACGTCCAGCACCTCGCCTACCATCTCAGGGTCAAGGGCGGAGGTGGGCTCGTCAAAGAGCATCACGTCCGGCTCCATGGCCAGCGCCCGGACTATGGCCACACGCTGCTTCTGGCCGCCGGAGAGCTGTATCGGATAGGCATCCGCCCTGTCAGCCAGGCCTACCCGCTCTAGCAGCTGCATGGCCTTGGCCTCGGCCTCCTCTTTGGAGGTATTTCTGACCTGCATGGGGGCAATGGTCATGTTCTGCAATATGGTCATATGGGGGAAAAGATTGAAATGCTGGAACACCATGCCCATCTTCTGCCGGTGCAGGTCTATATCCAGCTTTTTCCCATTGTCGTCCTTCTTCCGGGTTATGTCCACGCCTTCAAATATTATCTTTCCGGAGGTGGGCTGCTCCAGCAGGTTCAGCGAGCGGAGAAATGTGGATTTGCCGGAGCCGGACGGCCCGATGACCACCATCACATCCCCCTTGTTTATATCCACGCTGACGCCGTCCAGAGCCTTGATAACGCCCTTGTTATAATGCTTTTTCAGATCCACGACCTTTATTAGTTCAGCGTTTGTCGCCACGGCTCATCTTCCTTTCAAAATGCTCAATTACCTTACTGGTTGGGAAGGTCAGGCAGAAGTACAGCGCAGTGGCTATTATCAGCGCCTCACCCATCCTGTATGTAGCGCCCTTTACGGCGTTCACCGCGGACATAATGTCCTGCACGCCAATTATGTAGCAAATGGCGGACTCCTTGATAATGGTCACAAATTCGTTGGCTATGGCCGGCAGAATGTTCTTTATGGCCTGGGGCAGCACTATAAAGCGCATGGTCTTCCAGGAGGACAGCCCCAGAGAGCGGGCCGCCTCGGTCTGGCCGCCGTCTATGGACTGGATGCCGGAGCGGATTATCTCCGACAGGTAGGCGCCGGAGTTCAGCGCCAGAGCAACCACCGCCGGGAAGAAACGGTCAAAACGGATAAAGCCGAAGAGCTTGAAGCCCGGCAGAACCTTGACGCCGTCAAACACCACATAGAAAATTATAAATACCTGCACCACCATTGGCGTAGCTCTGAACAGCTCCACATAGGCCGTGGATATGGCCTTGAGTATCTTTGAGCGGCCAATGCGGCAGGTGGCCAGCACCAGCGCCAGTATAAAACCCAGTGCCACTGTCAGCGTCGACAGGGATATGGTGCACACAACGCCCTGCAAAAACAGTTCCCAATATTCAAGCGCCCTCTGGAAGCCTTGTATCGTCAGCATAAGCTTCTTCTCCTTTATTCGCCGATTAAGCCCTTAATCATAAACATGCCGCTGTCTCAGCCCTGTTTTTTATCCTGACAGCCCCGGATATAAAACCTCTGTAAACGCGCAAAACACCTCCGTTATACAGCGGAGGGTTTTGCGTCAGACACAGGTCTGTTATATCAGTCCTTATTTGGCCTCTTCTTCGATCAGGCCTTCAATGATCTCTCCGGTGGACAGCTCATTTGCCTCGGCGATGAACTTATCCATGGAGCCGTCTGCAAGCACAGCGGCGATGGCCAGGTTTACGCCTGCCAGCAGCGCGTCATTGCCCTTTACAACGCCCACTGCGGAGCCGGCCACATCATAGGGGACCTCGTGCAGAACTATCAGTTCGGGATAGCTCTTTGCATAGTTCTCAGCAACAGCAGTCTCTATAAAGGCGCCGTCCAGCTTGCCGCCACGCAGCTCTGCAATAATGTCGGTGACCTTCACAAGGGGAATAATGTCCGCATCGGGAGTATACTCGTTTGCAAGATCCATCTGGATGGAGCCGTTCTGGGCGCCAATGGAGAACTCGGCCTTGTTGGCATCATCAAGAGTGGGGAACTTATCCTCGCTGCCGGCGATGGTCACAAAGGACTGGCCACCTATGTAGTACAGGTCGGAGAAGGACATGGCATCCATACGCTCAGGGTCGGGAGAAAGACCGGCCAGACCAAGATCCACACCGCCGGCTGCAAGCTCATTGAGCACGCCGTCAAAGTCCATGGGGATAACGTCCAGCTCAAGGCCAAGGAAATCGGCAATGTATCCGGCCAGCGCCACGTCAAAGCCTGCAAGCTCTGCCTTGCCGTCGGCGTTGATGGCATAGAACTCATAGGGGGCAAAGTCCGGGCTGGTGGCCACGGTGAGCTTGCCGTCCACAACGGTGGATATCTCGGCCTTAAGCTCGTCAAGGCTCATAGTGGAGTAATCCTTGCCGGCTGCGGGAGCCTCAGTGGCCTCAGCTGCGGGAGCTTCAGTTGCGGCCGGAGCTGCGGCGGTGCCGCAGGCGCACAGACCCAGAACCATTGTAAGTGCAAGTATCATGCACAGAATTTTTGTAATCTTTTTCATTTCATATTCCTCACTTTTCGTCATTCTCAATAAATTGTCCCTCAGACAATTGTGATAATAGCACTACGCTCCTGTCTTGTCAAGGGCTTTTTGAAAATATATTCGTTATTTGTGAGATTATTTTAATTGTTATTCAGTTTATCTGTGAATATTCAGTTTATAACTGCATACTGAGTGAATATTCAGTCAGAAAGCGAGGGAGTACAGACAGTCTTCCGTGAAATGATTCCCGGTTCAGCGGCGGAAGGCGGAGAAAATGCCGAAGACCAGAAGGTCCGCCGCCACGATGCTGGCGCCGGTGGGCGTCTCCAGGAAATACGAGGCCACGACCCCGGCCACAAAGCACACTACCGAGACGGCAGCGGCGCAGAAGATCACGGCGCGGAAGCTTTTGCACACCCGCATGGCCGACAGCGCGGGAAAGATTATAAGGCTGGATATGAGCAGTGTGCCCATCATGCGCATGCCCAGCACCACCGTCACCGCGGTGAGCACTGCCAGCAGCATATTGTACACCTGTGTCCTTGTGCCGGTGGCCCGGCTGAAGCTCTCATCAAAGGTCACGGCGAAGATGCGCGGGTAGAACAGCACAAACACGGCCAGCACCGCCGCGGACAGGACCACGCTCATCACCGCGTCGGACGCGCTCAGCGAAAGGATGCTGCCGAACATGTAGCTGGACACCTCAGTGTTCATCCCCGTGGTCAGCGACACGCTTATAACGCCTATGGCCAGGGCGCTGCTGGAGATTATGGCAATGGCCGCGTCGCCCTTCACCTTGCTGTTCTGGCTCAGGCGCAGCAGCAGCACCGCCGCCACTATCACCGTGGGCACAGCCACCGCCAGCGGCGCCAGATTCAGCGCCGAGGCCACGGCCAGAGCGCCAAAGCCCACATGGGACAGGCCGTCCCCTATCATGGAATATCTTTTCAGCACCAGCGACACGCCCAGCAGCGCGGCGCACAGGCTCACCAGAATGCCAACTATAAGCGCCCTCTGCATGAAGTGGTAGGACAGCATATTCAATATCTCCGTCATATCCTGTTACCTCCCAGAAACCGGCGGGCAAGGTCCTTATACTCTATGGCCGTGCCGAAGAAGAGCTGCCTGTGTCGCAGATGCAGTATATGTGTGGCATAGCGGACAGCCTCATGGATATCGTGGGAGACCATGATGACGGTTATATCGTCGCACAGATTCACAAGCTTTATGAGATTATACATCTCGCCTGTGGCTATAGGGTCAAGGCCCGTCACAGGCTCATCCAGCAGCAGAAGCTTTTTTGTGGCGCACAGTGCCCGCGCCAGCAGGACGCGCTGCTGCTGACCGCCGGACAGAGTCTGATAGCTGCTGCTTTTTATATCCTCTATGCCCATGCGCTCCATATTCATCTGGGCCCGCTGCCTGTCATCCCGATTATAGTGCAGCCTCTTCCCCAGGCAATTGAGACAGCCGGAGAGCACTACCTCCTCCACGCTGGCCGGAAAATCCCGCTGGAGCTGGGTCTGCTGGGGCAGATAGCCTATCTCCGTGCTCTTTAAGCCCTCCCCGAAGCTGATGTGTCCGCTGTCCGGGGCCTTCAAGCCCAGAAGCCCTTTTATCAAAGTGGATTTTCCGGAGCCGTTCTCGCCCACTATGCACAGATAGTCCCCGGCGTTCAGGCTGAAATTCACCGAGTCCAGCACGTTCACGCCCTCATAGGCAAAGCTCAGATCCTCACATTTAATTATTGCCATCAGCCCAGTGCCTCCTTAAGGGTCGTTACATTGTTCCACATCAGATCCAGATAGCCCACGCCCGCCTTCAGCTGGTCCGCGGTCACATTATGGCAGGAGTGGAACAGGAGCTTTTCACAGCCGGTGTCCTCACATATCACATCCGCCATTTTTTCGTTTGAAAATTCTATATACAGCACGGCCGGCACCTGCTCCTGGCGCACCTTGTCAATGAGAAAGGCCACCGTTTTGGCCGAAGGCTCCGTATCGTCGGCGCAGCCGGGAAAAGCCGCGTAATACTCAAGGCCGTATTCCTCCACAAAATAGCGCACGGGGAACCGGTCGGCAAAGATCAGGGTGTCTCGCTGCCCGTTATCCACCGTCTCACGAAAAGCCCTGTCCAGCTCCATGAGCTCTCCACAGTAGCTCTCACAGTTTGCGCTGTAATACTCCGCGCCCTCCGGGTCGATCTCACACAGTCTTTCGCTTATGGCCCGGCAGATGAGCACGGCGTTTACAGGAGAGGTCCACACATGCTCGTCATACTCCACCTCGCACTGGTCTTCCTCCTCATGCTCCCTGCTCTGCATCCCCTCCCTGACCTCTTCCTCAACGGCATCTACACAGTCAAGCATGGTGACAGTGGGCACAGCCTTCTCCTGCCCCTCCATCAGCTCGTCCATCCAGGTCTCCGACTCACCGCCGTTTCTTATGAGCAGGGCACAGTTTTGTATTCTGATAATATCCTGAGGCGTAGGCTCAAAGCTGTGTGCCTCAGAGCCGGGCGGCACCAGCAGAGTGACATTGGCCCGCTCCCCCGCCACACGGCAGGCAAAATCATAGGCGGGGAAAACGGTGGTCACAATATCCAGCCCGCCTCCTCCGCTCTCATACGGCGTCTTGCCGCAGCCGAACAGGGCGGCGGTCATGGCGATAATAATAATCATAACAAGGGTTTTCTTCATGCGCGCCCTCCAATCCATTATATATGATACTCCAAACCCTTCCATCGGTCAAGAAAATAAGAAGGTTTTTGCCGACATATGCCGGTATCAAAGCAGGCAGCGGCAGCCCTTTCCCGGAGAAACTCACAGGCCCCTCTCGCCGAAGCGTGAGGGGCCTCAAGCTGCCTACAAAGTGTCGGCAGCTTGAGCGGCACAATTCAGAACCCGTAAAGAAGTTCTGAATTGTGCGTGATTGTACGTGAAGAGGGGACTCCCGTCCCCTCTTCA